>CABYUS010000047.1 GCA_902522225.1 uncultured Pelagibacteraceae bacterium | reverse complement strand
AAAATTCTTTATGTATAGTTGGTGAGCCAACTAACATGAAAATTATAGATGCACATAAAGGATGTTATGAGTACACAACATACTTTGAAGGCTTGGCGGGTCACGGCTCCTCTCCAGATAAAGGAGTAAATGCAGTAGAATTTGCTACTAAATACATAAATAAATTACTTCATTTAAGAGAAATTCTAAAAGAAAAATCACCTAACAGCTCAATTTTTGATCCTCCGTATACAACATTACAAATTGGAGGCATTTCTGGTGGTATCGCAAGAAATGTAATTGCTGATAAATGTAAAGTTGATTGGGAGTTAAGACCTATAATAAAATCTGATGGAGTTTTTGTTAATAATGAAATGGATAAGTTTGTTAATGAAGAATTACTTCCTGAAATGAAAAAAACATATCCAAATTCTAAAATTGAAAAAGAAGTAATTGGTGAAATTATTGGTTTTGAAAGAGAAAGTAACTCTGAGGCTTGCGAACTTGTTTCAAAAATTACAGGTGATAATTCAAGAGACTCTGTGTCTTTTGGAACTGAAGCAGGGTTGTTTCAAGAAATTGGTATTAGCACTGTAGTTTGTGGACCAGGATCAATAGAGCAAGCTCACAAAGTAAACGAATATGTTTCTGTAGAACAAATAAAAAAATGTTTAGGCTTTATTAATGAAATTAGGAATTATTAATTCCAGCCACCTACTGATTTAACTTCTAAAAACTCAAGAAGTCCTTCTTTTCCTGCTTCTCTTCCAATTCCAGAATGCTTAAATCCTCCAAAAGGAGCATCAACTGCAATGCCTGCTCCATTTACATCAACCATTCCAGATCTTAATTTTCTTGCAACCCTTTGAACCTTTTCGGTATCTTGGGTTTGAATATAATTGGTAAGGCCATACTCAGTGTCGTTAGCAATACTAATTGCCTCTTCTTCTGTCTCAAATGGTATAACTGATAATACAGGTCCAAATATTTCTGTTTTTGCTATCTCCATATTGTTATTTACATCAGCAAACACAGTTGGCTTAACATAATAACCATTATCAAATCCATTTGGCTTTCCTGGTCCACCAGAAATTAATTTAGCTCCTTCATCGATTCCTTTTTTTATTAATGTTTGAATTTTGTTATATTGCATTTCTGAAATTACAGGTCCAATATGATCTCCTTCTTTGTTAGGATCATCAACCTTAAACTCATCTGCATATTTTTTCAGTCTCTCAACAGCATCTTCATACATTGATTTTTCAATTAACATTCTAGTTGGCGCATTACAGGACTGACCTGAGTTTCTAAAGCATCTAAGAGCCCCTCTTTCTATAGCTTCTGAATCTGCATCTTTAAATATAATATTTGCTCCTTTTCCTCCAAGTTCTAAACTTACTCTTTTAAAATCTTTGGCAGCATTTTGGGAAATTAATGCTCCCGCTCTTGTCGAGCCTGTAAAAGAAATCATATTTACATCTGGATGACTTGTAAGAGCATCTCCTGTTGTTGCACCATCTCCATTTACAAGATTAAAAACTCCATTTGGAAATTTTGCTTCATCAATCAGTTCAGCAATAATCATTGCTGA
Organism: uncultured Pelagibacteraceae bacterium; assembly: GCA_902522225.1. Classification (GTDB taxonomy): domain Bacteria; phylum Pseudomonadota; class Alphaproteobacteria; order Pelagibacterales; family Pelagibacteraceae; genus Pelagibacter. The sequence goes on along the minus strand of CABYUS010000047.1, from coordinate 673 downwards.
TAAAGGAGCAAGTTCTGAAGGTTTTAAAATCATTGTGCAGCCAGAGGCTAGTGCAGGGATTACTTTTAATGTAACTTGATTAATTGGCCAATTCCATGGAGTAATTAATGCACAAACACCTTTAGGCTCATATAAAATTCTTTGATTTTTTGCGTGTTCACCTAATGGTTTTTCAAACTCAAATTCTTTTAGGTACCTTATAAATGATTTTGTATGACTTGCTCCAGTACCTGTTTGAAGCTTTGATGCAAAATCTTTTGGAGCTCCCATTTCTTGAATAATTGCATCAGTAATGTCATTCCATCTTTTTTTATATAAAGCATAAAAAGTTTCCAATAATGAAATACGCTCTTCTTTTGTCGAAAATCCCCAAGTTTTAAAAGCATCTTTAGCTGCGATCACTGCTGAATTAATATCTTCTCTTCCACCCTTAGAAATAATTGCACAGCTTTTTTCTGTAGCAGGATTAATAACTTGGATATCATTTTGCTTAGTTGGAGAAACCCATTTACCATTAATATAAAAATTTCTTTTTTCTAACATCTTAGCAAATTATCCTTTCTTTAAGTTTTTGCAAATAAATTAGTCAATTCATAAACAATTGTTGCTGCTGCTAATGAAGTTACTTCTGCATGATCATAAGCTGGTGAAACTTCAACCACATCAGCAGATA
>CABYUS010000046.1 GCA_902522225.1 uncultured Pelagibacteraceae bacterium | reverse complement strand
GTACACGAAAGTTATATTTTATCTGGAGCAGATATTATTACAGCTAATACATATGCAACACCTCCAATTTCTATGAGAGAACATGGATATAATGAATTCATAAATGAATGGAACTCTAAAGGTGTAAAGTTAGCTAAGTCAGTTGCTGAAAGTTCAAAGCAAAACATTTCTGTCGCGGGTTCAGTATCAACTTATGGAAGTTGGGACAGGCTTAGTGAAGATGAATTAATACCAGGTTTTATAGAGCAGATAAAAATTTTATCAGATGCAGGGGCAGATTTTTTAATTTTAGAGGCTATGTCTTCAGCATTAAAGACAGTAGAAACTTTGGTGAAATGCTCATTAAATACAAATTTACCAGTTTGGTTATCTATTTCATGCGCATTAGATAAAAAAACTGATAAATTAATGCTTGGCTATCAAGAGAGTATACAAAAGAATACTAAATCATTTTTATATAATGATTTTACAGATTCAATTCAGACAATTAAAAAAATTCACAAAGGCCCGATATTAATAGCCCATACAGATATGACAATCATGAAAAGAGCTTTAACTGATTTAAAGTATAATTTTGATGGAATAATAGGAGCTTATCCAAATGTTGGATACTTTGAAAAACCAACTTGGAATTTTATGGAAGAAGAAATATCACCTAAACAGTATTGTGAGGAGGCTAAATCTTGGATAGAGTCAGGTGCTCAAATTTTAGGTGGATGTTGTGGAGTAGGACCGAGTAGAATTAAGGCAATATCAAAGTTAAAAAATTAATATAATGAAATCATATAGAAGAAGTTTTTTGAAAAATTTTTTACTTACGTTAGTTTTGATACCCTTCATTAAGGCAAATCAATTTATACAAGATAAAAAAAAACTTAAGCTAAAAAAAAATAATAATTTAATTTGGTATTTAAATGATGATGATTGATGATTGTAAAAAATTTTGAAGATATAAATATTAGCAATTTTCCAGTGGTAATATTCGGCAGTGGTCCAGCTGGTATTTCGACAGCAATAGAACTTGAAAAGAAAAATATTAAATCATTAATTATTGAAGCAGGTAATAGTGAATATAGCGACCAATCTCAAGAATTTTATAAAGGAAAGATAGTTGGAGATCAAATTTCTGACTTATCAGAAAGTAGATTAAGACAATTTGGTGGTACTTCAGGTCATTGGGGTGGTTGGGTTAAACCAATGGAAAAATTTAATATAGATAGTTGGGACTTTAATTCTAATGATTTGATATCATACCAAAATAAGGCTTGTGAGATTTTAGATGTTAAGAATAAATTCAGAAAAGCAAAAATAAGCGATTATTTTAATCAGATAGAAATTCAAACATCTCCAGTAAGATTTTCAAATAAATACTACGAACATATAAATAAATCAAAAAAAATTTTTTTATTATTAAAAACTCAACTTTCTCATTTTGAAGGAGCAGAAAATATTAGCAAATATGCCGTATGCTTTAATCAAAACAATACTTTTAATATTAAAGCAAAGTATTTTGTTCTCGCGTGTGGTGGTATCGAAAATTCTAGAATATTACTTTGGTCGAGAGAAAAAAATCCAAGTTTAATTGATAGAAGATTGCCAATAGGTAAGTTCTGGATGAATCATCCTTATATCCTTGGCGCCTCAGGAGGTATAAGTAGGGGTAATTTAAAGAAATTATTAGGCAATGATTTTATAAGCTATGAAGGTAATCTTCATCTTGCAACATCGAATACTTTAATCAAAGAAAAAAATATTTTAAGTGCTCATATTTTTATGAAATTTGAGGAAGATCTAAAACTTCACAAGGAGATTGTGAGAGATATTTTATGCGTAGCACCTCAATATGGAAATAAGATTATGAATATGATTTTAAAAAAAGATCTTCAGTGTGGAAATATTTATTTATCTCTTGAAGAACCTTCTCAATCAGAAAATCAAATATCCTTAGATGATAAAATGGATTTAAATAATATCCCTAGAGTAAAACTTTTTTATAAAAAATCGCTTAAATCAATAGAAACGGCAAAAATAGCACTTGAAGAACTTGCAAATTTTGCAAGGTTAAAAGATTTAGGGCGTATAGGATTAAAAAAAAATATCTACAATATGGAAAACTTTGATAGCTTAGGTGCGTATCACCACTTAGGGGGAACTAGAATTGGATCAAATTTTAACACTTCAGTTGTTAATAAAGATTTAAAAGTTCATATGGTAAATAATTTATATGTAAATGGCAGTTCAAATTTTGCATCAGGTGGATA
>CABYUS010000045.1 GCA_902522225.1 uncultured Pelagibacteraceae bacterium | reverse complement strand
GTATCAGATGCAAATAGTTCGATCACTCTTTAACACCAAGTCTATTCTTTAAAGATTTAGAAGTTGTTGTAAACTCAAATCTATATTTTTCATTTGGTCTTGCGTATTTAAAGCAACCTCTAGCTGCCAATGCTGCTTCATGAAAGCCCGATAAAATAAGTTTCAGTTTACCTGGGTAACTACAAATGTCTCCAATTGCAAATATTCCTTTTTGATTAGTCTCAAAATTTTCAGTATTCACTTTTATAGTTTTTTTATCAAAGTTAAGCCCCCAGTTTGATATAGGTCCAAGCTTCATTATTAAGCCAAAAAAACCTAGAATATAGTTTGTGTTTAAATTTTTAATTTCACCCTCTTCATGTTTAATGCTTATTGAGTTTATACTTCCATTTCCCTTAATAGCGCTTAATTGATACTGGGTATATAGCTCCATGTTACCATTTTTTACCAATTCTTTTACTTTTTGCACACTTGCTTCTGATCCTCTAAATTCGTCTCTTCTATGAATTAATTTTACTTTTGAAGTTTTTGATAATTCAATAGCCCAATCCAATGCAGAGTCCCCACCACCAAAAATTGATATATTTTTACCCTTAAGAATAGATTTATCTTTTACTGAATAAAAAATATTTTTATCTTCATATTTTTCACTATCATTAACTGAAAACTTTCTTGGTTCGAAAGATCCTACCCCTCCTGCTATAACAATATTTGAGGTTAAGAATTCTGTTTTTTTGTTAGTAATTACGTGCCATTTACCATCTTTTTCTTTAACTTCCTCTACCCTCTCATTTAAATGAAAATTTGTTTTAAAAGGTTCAACTTGTTTAATTAATTGATTAGTTAATTCTTCCCCAGTGCATTCAGGTATCCCTGGAATATCATAAATTGGTTTGTCAGGATAAAGTTCAATACATTGTCCTCCAATTTTATCTAAATTATCAACAACTTCACATTTCAATCCAATTAGACCTAGTTGATGAACACAAAAAAGACCTGTAGGACCTGCGCCTATCACTAGCACATCGGTGTTTATCATTATGACTGTTGCGCTGGAAGATTAACAACCAGTCCTTCTAATTCATCTGAAACAATTATCTGACAACTTAATCTACTAAATTTATTAGGCTCAAATGCCATATCAAGCATATCATCTTCACCATCCTCTTTTTTTGGCATTTTATCAAACCAATTCTCTTTTATATATACATGACATGTTGCGCATGACATTCCTCCCCCACAATCAGCATCAATACCTGGAATATCATTTTGAATTGCTCCCTCCATAACGGTTAATCCATTTTTTACATCAACTGTATGTGTCTTTCCTGAGTTCTCAATATAAGTAATTTTGGACATATAATTAATATAGGTACAAAAAAAAATAGGGCAAGTGGCATATGCCTCTCGCCCTATTTAATAAGTACAGAATACTTTGTATTATGCTCTTCTGCCGCCTGAGTTAGCAACTGCACATGACCAAATAATAACACCAAATGCGATCTTATTAACAAAGTCAGCTAAGTTGTAAATCACGTTAAGTGCAGCATCATCTATTCCGCCTGTTAGGTATCCAAAAATGTAACCTAATGGGTAAATAGCCCAACCAACTGTAACGATCATTCTCAACGCGCTAAATGCTGTAACAAGAGACTTGTTTCCTGATTTAGCCATTGACTTACCAGCTTCTCCAGAAAAGATTTCATAAAGAATGTAAATCCATCCAGCCATACCGATTACGAAACCAAGCATTGGGTTGATGAATCCAGCTTCTCCACAATATCCACCAATTAACATTACTAAAGAACCGATTAAAATTCTCCAGAATATTCCAGTTGGAACTTTTCTCACTGCAGATAATATTAGATAAAATTCTACTAATTGTAGTGGTACTGTAATTAACCAGTCAATGTATCTGTAAACAGTAGGTGTATCACCTGTCTCAACCCAAACTGCTCTCATGTACATGTAATGGATAAATGCTATACCAGTAACTAGTCCAGCTACGTTTACTGATTTTCTCCACTGAGCCGCAACATTTGCTTGCTCCATAAAGAAAAACGCAGTAGCTGCCAACATCCCCATTGAAATTAACCAAAATGAAATACCTACGAAATCATCTGTGGCTAAGAAGACGTCTGCTGCATTAGCTGCTGATGAAACTCCAACTAGAGCTACAAAAGCTAGTGCTAACGTTTTTAGTTTATTCATAACAAACTCCCTTTTTTTGTTAGTCTTATTTTAGTTTATATAAACTATGGTTCTCACTAATAAGAACCATAATGACGGTTAAATAACAAATTTGAATAGTTATTAGAAGAGTTTTCTGTCTTAATTAAGTATTGATTTTACTTACTTTTTAAATTTAAATACAATTTTTAATTTAATATTAACTAATAATCGAAAAAAGAATCAACTTTCATGTCAA
>CABYUS010000044.1 GCA_902522225.1 uncultured Pelagibacteraceae bacterium | reverse complement strand
TAATTTTGAGCGCAGTACTCCAAATAGATCTACAAAACTAATTAAAAAATATTTAATTTTTTTAGATTTAGCAATTTTTGATAGGCTTTTTGGCATGATGTATCCTATGACTTTATAAGAATTGTATCAATAATTATTTATCTATATTAATTAATACTTATTGCCGGGTATCCAATTTGTGCCTGCCAAAGGCACTCTTGCCATTGCTGCGGCTTCCACAGTAAGTGCGCACAAATCTTCAGGCTCAAGATTATGAAGATCATTTTTTCCACATGCTCTTGCGATTGTTTGAGCTTCAAGTGTCATTACTTTCAAATAATTTTTTAATTTTTTTCCTGCAATTATTGGATCTAATCTTTTCATTAATTCTGGATCTTGTGTTGAAATACCAGCAGGATCCATCCCTTCATGCCAGTCATCATAAGCACCAGCTTTTGTTCCAAGTTTTTGATATTCACTCTCCCATTTTGGATCATTATCACCAATAGCAATCATAGCTGCTGATCCAATTGAAACTGCGTCAGCTCCAAGAGCCATTGCTTTCGCAACATCAGCCCCATTTCTTACGCCACCAGAAATAACTAATTGAACTTTTCGATACATATTTAAATCTTGCAATGCATCAACAGCAGGCCTGATACAAGCTAAAGTTGGCTGACCAACATTTTCAATAAACACTTCTTGAGTTGCAGCTGTACCACCTTGCATACCATCTAATACAACTACATCAGCTCCAGCTTTTACTGCGAGAGCTGTATCATAATACGGTCTTGCACCTGCAATTTTAATAAAAATTGGCACTTTCCAATTTGTAATTTCTCTTAATTCTAAGATTTTTATTTTTAGATCGTCTGGTCCAGTCCAATCAGGATGTCTGCAAGCTGATCTCTGATCAACGCCTTTAGGCAATGTCCTCATTTCAGCAACTCTATCACTAATTTTTTGTCCCAGTAGCATTCCACCTCCACCTGGTTTTGCACCTTGTCCAATTACAACTTCTATAGCATCTGCTTTTCTTAAGTCATTGGGATTCATTCCATATCTTGATGGGAGTAATTGATATACTAAATTTTTTGATTGACCTCTTTCCTCTCGGGTCATCCCCCCATCACCAGTTGTAGTAGAAGTACCAGCAGCACTAGCTCCTCTGCCCAACGCTTCTTTGGCTGGTCCTGACAATGCACCAAAACTCATACCTGCTATTGTGATCGGAATATCAAGCTTTAAAGGGTTTTTTGCATATCTAGTACCTAAAATTACTTTTGTATTACAAGTTTCTCTGTATCCTTCTAATGGATATCTTGACATAGACGCACCTAAGAAAAGCAGATCATCAAAATGGGGAAGTTTTCTTTTTGATCCTCCTCCTCTAATATCATAAATACCAGTTTCAGCAGCTCTACGAATTTCTGAATTTGTATACTCATCAAATGTCCAAGATATTCTAGGTGATGTTTTTGATTTTTTTTTCATTTTTAATAATTTGCAACATTATCTATATCAAAATTGTATAACTTTCTAGCAGATCCATATCTTTTAAAGTTATTTGCTTTTAAGTTTTTAATATTTGCTTTTTTCAGTAATTTTGTGAGATGCTCTATATGTTTTTTTTCCATTTTTTTTTCTATACAATCTGCACCAAGAGATTTAACAGAACCTTTTATATAAATTTCAGTCTCATACAAACTATCACCTAGTGCTTCACCTGCATTTCCACAAACAATAAGAGTGCCAGATTGAGCCATAAAAGCCGACATATGACCTACTGAACCTTTTACTACTATATCAATTCCTTTCATTGAAATACCACATCTTGAACTAGCATCACCTTCAATTACTAATAAACCACCATGAGCAGTTGCACCCGCAGATTGTGAGGCATTTCCTTTTACATGAATTTTACCTGACATCATATTTTCACCAACCCCTGTTCCAACATTTCCATCAATGGTAATTGATGCATTTTGATTCATTCCTCCGCAATAATAACCAACATGTCCTTTTATCGTCACGCTCATTTCATCTTTTAAACCAGCACACACAGCATGATTTCCTTCTGGATTGATAATTTCGAAATCTCTTTTATTAACTTTTTTATCTATATTTTGCAATTTGTTGTTTAGTTCTCGCAGTTTCAATTTTTTTAAATCTAATTTCATTAATTACCCCAAGAATAAACTACACCAGGTTCAGGCTCAAAAATTTTAGCACTATTTACTTTTGGTAAATTAGCCATTGCTTGAAATTCAGATGCTATAGCAACATAGTCTTTCGTTTCAGCAACTACTGCTGGTTTGCAAGCTATCTCATCTCTAACAATTGCAAAACCATTTTTTGTTCCTGTTATGAAAGTGTAAAAGCCATCTAAATCGTTAAGTCCATCTGTTAAAGTTTCTTTCAAACTTTTTTTATTTAATAGGTTCCTTGAAATATAACCTGCGGCTACCTCTGTATCATTTTCGGATTTAAATAAATTTCCTTTTTTTACAAGGTCTCTTCTAAGATTATTATGATTT
>CABYUS010000043.1 GCA_902522225.1 uncultured Pelagibacteraceae bacterium | reverse complement strand
ATTTACAAATGATGAATTAGAAAACCTTAAAGTAAGAAAAGTTCGTGGCGCAGATAACAAAACTAAATATTCTGTAGGCAATGAAAATGAGATGAATTTTCTAAAAGCGCACGCTGATAATGCAGCCTCAGGTCTTGGCAAAGAGGTAAAAATAAACTTAAACAAGACACCATTTTTAAATATAACATGGAAAGTAGAACAAGATTTATCTGGAATTAAAGAAAATACAAAAAAAGGTCATGATTTTGCCTGTAGAGTTTTTGCTGTGAAAAAAACAGGTGCAACACCATTATCAAATAGAGCAGTAAATTATGTTTTTTCAAGTAATAATGAAGAAGGTTTAAATTGGCCGAGTCCTTACACAAAAAAATCTATTGATTTTGTTCTGTCGACAACTAAGCAATATCTTAACGAATGGGTTACAGTAAAATCAAATGTTAAAAATGATTTTAAAAAGTTTCATGATCTAGACTTATCTGAGCTAAATGGGATAGCAATTATGACAGATACTGATAATTCAAAAAAAACAGCTATTTGTTATTACCAAAATATTTATTTTTCTTCAAAATAGAAGAATCATTAATTATGTTTTTTAATTTACTAGAGCAGAAACCAAGTATTACTGCAGCTATAACATCATAAACAGGTTCTGCCTCTGGGAAACCAAAATTCCATAATATTACTGATAACAACCATAAAAGATATACTGTCATTAGATCATTGTTTTCGCTTTATTAAATAACTTTACCATTTTATTTATATTAATTCTTTTTGTATTAACATTTCTTGGACTTGGATGATAACAGCCAATAAGAATTTTATTATCAGGTAGTATATAATTAATTCCATGACTAAAATTATATTTTTGATTAGTTAGGTTATATTGACTTTTGTAAAAAGCTACACAGGCATCAAAAGCTATTTTTCCTAATGCAATTATAACCCTTGATTTATTTAATAAATTAATTTCTTCTTTGAAATATTTGAAGCATGTTTTTAATTCTAAAGGGTGCGGCTTGTCTCCTGGGGGTACACATTTTAATGCAGTAGTGATGTAGGTATTTTGTAGTCTAAGTCCGTCATGTATATTATCCGAATTAGATTGATTTGAAATATTAGCCTTAAATAGACATTTATATAAAAAATCAGATGATTTATCTCCTGTGAATACTCTACCTGTTCTATTTCCACCATGAGCCGCAGGTGCTAGACCTACTATTAAAATTTTAGCATTTAAATTCCCAAAACCTGTAATAGGTTTTCCCCAATAATTTTCATTTATATATTGTTTCCTTTTTTCTTTTGCTATTTTATTTCTAAATTTTACTAGTCGTGGACATTTTTTACATTTTATAATTTTATTTTCTAGTTCAGAAAGTTGCATTGAATGAATTACTTATTAAGCATAAACATATACAGCTAGAAAAATAGCTGTCCAAATCATAGCTAGTATTGCTTTAAAACCACTATCATAATCCCAGACACCAAGAAATAGAGCTCCAAATAAAATTCCGAGTATATAAATTATTATTACTATAGTTGGTCTTTTCATTTTTAATTTTTTTCTTTAAAAATTGATATTCCATTTTTTATTTTATAATTGTAAGACTCTTTAAAGCTTTTAAGTTGCCAACCATCTAATCTTGTTACAATTATTTTAATATTTTCTTGTTTCCATTCATCAGTTGTAGTTTCAGCTTTCCATTTAATTTTTTCTTCTGTACTTCTGCCACATCCATAGCAATAACCTGTAATAGGATCCATTTTACATATGCTTATACAAGGAGAAATTGTCATTTTTTTATAATTATATACATAATTGCATAAATATTCTAATTGGACAAATTCATTCAATCATATATAAAACCTTTAATTTGTGGGCGAGTGGCGGAATTGGTAGACGCGTTGGTCTTAGGAACCAATAGTGCAAACTGTGAAGGTTCGAGTCCTTTCTCGCCTACCATTTAAAATTATGAAAATAACAATTGAAAATAAAAAAGGTTTATCTCAAGATATAAAGGTATTCATTGACAAATCTTCAATAGAAGAAAAAATGAATGCAAAATATGACGAGATAAAAGATAAAGTTGTCATAAAGGGTTTTAGACCAGGAAAAGTACCAAAGTCAATCCTTAAACAGCAATTTGGTAAATCAATTTATGGCGAAGTATTAGATAAAGTTTTGAAAGAGACTTCAACAAAAGTTCTAGAGGATAAAAAAATTAAACCTGCAGGGCAACCTAAAATTGATTTAAAAACCTTTGGTGAAGACAAGGATTTAGAATACGTTATATCTGTAACTCAACTTCCAAAAGTAGAATTAAAATCAATAGAAAATATAAAAGTAGAAGACTATAACGTTAAAATAGACCCAAAAGAAACTGACAAAAGAATTCAAGAAATAGCGAAGAACCAAAGTAATTTTAAAGAAATTGAAAATAAAATTTCAGATAAGGGTGATCTAGTTGCTTTTGATTATAAAGCTTCCATTGACGATAAACCATTTGAAAATAATGAAGGAAAAAACACTCAAATAGTTCTTGGTAAAGATCTATTTATCAAGGGTTTTGATGATCAATTAAAAGGGGTAA
>CABYUS010000042.1 GCA_902522225.1 uncultured Pelagibacteraceae bacterium | reverse complement strand
TAACTAGTTCAGTTACATTTTCATAACTACAGTTAATAAATTTTTCATCATCAATGAATTTAGTAATTTTTACTCTTTTAATACCTTCAACTAAAACTTTAACAGTTCCATCAGGTAATTTTAGTAGCTGTAGTATGTTACTTTCACAACCATAAGTAAAAATATCATTTTCTTTTGGGTCATCAACCTCAGAGTTTTTTTGTGTTACGAGTATAATCTTTTTTTCTTTTTTCATCACTTCGTTAAGTGCTGTAATAGATTTGTCCCTACCCACAAATAAAGGAATAACCATGCTTGGAAAAACTACTATGTCTCTAAGAGGTAATAACGGTGAATGATATTTAATTTCCATTCTTTAAATATGGATATTATATAGGATATTGCAATAGGTATTTAAAATATTTTGCAGTTTATGCAGCTGAACTTTTACCTGTTTTATTTTTTGAGTTCTTAGAATGCACTAGAATTGGCTGTGTATGTCCTTTAGCCGCACCATTATCAATAATTACTTCCTCTACGTTCTCTTCACTTGGAAGGTCAAACATTGTTTTTAGAAGTATATTTTCTAATATAGATCTTAAACCTCTCGCTCCAGTTTTTTTACTTATTGCTTTGTTAGCAATTTCTTTTAAAGCACCATCTTTAAAATTTAATTTTACACCCTCTAATTTGAATAATTCTTGATACTGTTTTGTTAAAGAATTTTTTGGTTCACTTAATATTTTAATTAATGACTTTTCATCTAAATCCTCTAGGGTGGCAATAATTGGTAACCTTCCAATAAATTCTGGTATAAGACCATATTTAAGTAGATCTTCTGGTTCTAAACTTTTCATCCATTCCCCAATTTTTTTATCCTCAGTATTTTTTACCTCGGCACCAAAACCAATTGATGAACCTTTGTCTCTTTGAGATATTATCTTATCAAGACCTGCAAAAGCTCCTCCACAAATAAATAAAATATTAGTTGTATCTACTTGTAAAAATTCTTGTTGAGGATGTTTTCTTCCTCCTTGGGGTGGGACACTTGCAATGGTTCCCTCCATAATTTTCAATAAAGCTTGTTGAACACCTTCACCTGAAACATCTCTAGTAATTGATGGGTTTTCTGATTTTCTGCTTATCTTATCTACTTCATCAATATATACTATGCCACGTTGAGCTTTTTCAACGTTATAATCTGCTGCTTGCAATAACTTCAAAATAATATTTTCGACATCTTCACCAACATAGCCAGCTTCTGTTAAAGTTGTAGCATCAGCCATTGTAAATGGTACATCTAAAATTCTAGCTAATGTTTGTGCTAATAATGTTTTTCCACATCCTGTAGGACCTACTAATAAAATATTTGATTTAGCAAGCTCAACACTTTTAGATGATTTAGTTTCATAATTAAGTCTTTTGTAATGGTTATGGACTGCAACAGATAAAACTTTTTTTGCAGTTTGTTGTCCTATAACATAATCATCTAAAACTTTACAAATTTCTTTTGGTGATGGAAGTCCATCTTGATGCTTTATAAAATTATCTTTACTTTCCTCTTTTATTATATCCATGCAAAGTTCAACGCACTCATCACAAATAAACACTGTTGGACCAGCAATTAATTTTCTTACCTCATGTTGACTCTTTCCACAGAAAGAACAGTAAAGAATATTTTTATTATTATTAGTCATTTTAATTTCGAATCAATGTTCATATAATAATACACTTAGGTATCAATAATCAAGTATGGGTTGTGAATAACTCTATATATTGTGGTTTATGCTCTTTTATCAACCACTGTGTCTATTAATCCAAAAGATTTTGCATCACTAGCTGTCATAAAATTATCTCTCTCTAGTGCAGATTTTATCTCATCAACAGTTTTACCTGTATGTTTTGAATAAATTTCATTTAATCTTTTTTTTAATGATAACACTTCATTAGCATGAATTTCTATATCTGTTACTTGACCCTGAAATCCTGCTGAGGGCTGGTGAACCATAATTCTTGAGTTTGGTAAAGAAAACCTTTTACCATTTTCACCGGCTGCTAATAAAAAAGAACCCATAGAACAAGCTTGCCCTATACATAGAGTTGAAACCTCTGGTTTGATATATTGCATGGTATCATATATTCCTAGACCCGCTGTTACTAAACCACCAGGACTATTTATATACAAATTAATATCTTTTTTTGGATTTTCAGACTCTAAAAACAAAAGCTGAGCTGTTACCAATGACGCAATTGCATCATTAATTGGCCCAACAACAAAAACTATCCTCTCTTTTAAAAGCCTAGAGTAAATATCGTAAGCTCTTTCACCTCTATTAGATTGTTCTACAACCATAGGTACTAGATTATTCATGTATTCAGAAATTTTATTATTCATAAACTGATTCTTATGACTTATACAACTCTTGGTTACTTTTTGCTAACTTTTTTTTTCTTAGTAACCTTTTTTGGCTTTGATTTCGATGTTTTAGGGGTTGTTTTTTTTGTTTCGGTTTTCAAAGATTTTTCAGGATTTGCTTTTTTATCTTCATGGGTCTTGTGTTCAGATTGAATTAATTTTTCAGCTTCTTCTTTAGTCACCTCTTTTTTAATTAGTTTTATCTTTGATTTAATTAAATCAATAATTTTATTTTCATAAATTTGACCTCTTAATCCATCTGTAGCTGAAG
>CABYUS010000041.1 GCA_902522225.1 uncultured Pelagibacteraceae bacterium | reverse complement strand
TGAAAAATTTATTTTTGCATCAAGTTGTAGCATGTATGGATCTTCAGGAAATACTTTAAAAAAAGAAGGTGATAAATTACAACCACTAACTGACTACGCAAAGTCGAAAGTTAATTCTGAAAAAAAACTTAGCAAAATTGCTTCTAAAGATTTTAAAGTAATATCCTTAAGATTTGCAACAGCAGCAGGTTTAAGTGATAATTTAAGATTAGACTTAGTTTTTAATGATTTTATCGCTAACGCTACTTTAAAAAAAGAAATTGAATTATTAAGCTCTGGAAGTTCCTGGAGACCATTAATACATGTAAACGATATGGCAAAAGCATTCCATTGGGCTGCTGATTATAAAATGAGACAAAATTTTTTAGCTGTAAATATTGGATCTGATAATTGGAATTTTAGAATTATCGATTTGGCTAAAAAAATTTCAAAAATAATCAAAAATGTAAATATAAAAATAAATGATGGAAATGTTGATAAAAGATCATACAGAGTAGATTTTAGTTTGTTTAAAAAAATTGCTCCTAAACATCAACCATCAATGAAATTTAATACAGCGGTAAGAGAATTAGAAATTTTTTTTAAAAGACAAAAATCAACGTTAAAGAATTTTAGAAATTCACCAAAATGGTCTAGATTATCTCGTTTAAATAATTTAATAAAAAAAAAAAAAATAAATAAAAAATTATATTGGATTAAAAAAAAATGATCGAAGGAGTTTTGATTAACAAGCTTAGACAAATACCTGATGAAAGAGGTGCAATTTATCATATGTTAAGAAAGGATAGTTCTCATTTTATCGAGTTTGGCGAAATATACTTCTCCATCGCATTTCCAGGAATAATAAAAGGTTGGCACGAACATACTAGACAAATTCAAAATTATGCTGTTGTTGATGGTAAAATTAAACTAGTATTATGTGATAATAGATCAAGCTCAAAAACTTATAAAAAAATTGAAGAAATATTTTTAGGTGAAGAAAATTATTCTTTAGTGACTATACCAACAGGAATAATAACAGGCTACAAATGTATAAGTAAGAAAAATTCAATTTTAGCAAATTGTTCCACATTACCACATGACCCAAATGAAATGATTAATTATGATTTTAATGGCGACAAAGTTCCTTATAATTGGGATGACTAAATAAGAAGTGAAAAAAATATTAATACTAGGATCGTCAGGATATATTGGGAGTTATTTATCATATGAATTTAAAAAAAAATATAATGTAATAACGCATTCAAGGAAAAAAATTAAAGATAAGAATTTTAATAAAAATATTTTTAAAAGAATTACAGGAGATATTAGAAAATCTAAAACTATTGAAAAAATAGTTGATTTGAAATCTGATTATATAATATTTACTATTTCGTTAAATCATTTTGAGTCTGAAAAAAATTTAAAGTTGTCAATGAAAAATAATTATTACTCACTTGAAAATTTAATTAAAAATATAATTAAAAAAAATTTAAAAACTAAAATTATTTATTTTTCTACAATGCAAGTATATGGAAGAACTTATAGAAAAAATATAATAAATGAAAGTTACCCAAAAAAAATAAATAATATATATTCAATGACACATAGCATGTGTGAAGATTTATTATTGAAGAATAATAAAAAAGTTAAATCATACTCTCTTCGATTGTCTAATTCTTTTGGTATGCCAATTTTGAAAAAAGTTAATTGTTGGTGGTTAGTTATGAATGATTTTTGTAGATCTGCTATAAAAAATAAAGAAATTTTGATAAAATCTGATGGTTCTGCATTAAGAGATTTTATATCTTTAAAAGATATTTCGCGAATTGTTGATAAATTATTAAGAAAGGATTTTCCATATCCTATAATTAATGTATGTTCGGGAAAAACTTATTCAATAAAAGAAATTGCGAATAGAATATCCAAAAGTTCTTATTTTAAAAAAAAGATTTTGGTAAAAATAATGAAAAAAAATAATAATAAAAAAATTAAAAAATTTAAATACGATATAAAATTAATAAAAAGATTGGGAATTAGTTCATTTACAAATATTGATCTACAAATTCGAGATTTTTTATATAAAATAAACAATAATTAGGATAAATAAAAAATTTATGAGTTATATATTGGGTATCAATATATTTCATGCTGATAGTTCAGCATGCTTATTGCGCGATGGGAAAATTGTAGCCGCTGTCGAAGAGGAGAGATTTAATAGAATTAAACATTTTGCTGGAGCACCAATTGAGTCTATAAAATATTGTTTAGATTACGAAAATATTTCTCTAGATCAAATTGATTATATTTCTATAAATCAAAATTCTAGATCAAATTTATTGAGCAAATTATTGTATTTACTTTATGCAAATCCAGGTTTGAATTTTTTAAAAAAAAAATTAAAAACAAAATTAAAAAGATCTAGTTTTATGAATAATATTAATCTTCCTGAAAAATATGGAATATTTAAAGGAAAAATTTCTAATATAGACCATCATCTTTCACATATTGCCTCTTCCTATTATATTAGTGATTTTGAAAACTCAGTTAATTTATCAATTGATGGATTTGGTGATTTCTGTAGCACGGCTTGGGGGGTAGGAAAAGGCAATAAAATCAAAATAGATAAAAAAATTTTATTTCCTCATTCAATGGGTATTTTCTACCAGGCTTTAACTCAATATCTAGGTTTTAAAAAATATGGTGATGAATACAAGCTTATGGGATTGGCCCCTTATGGCAATCCTATTTACATGGAACAACTTAAAAAAATTATAGATATAAAAAACGATGGTACATTTAAATTAAATCTTAAATTTTTCCTTCATCATAAAAATGAGGTAAATTTTAAATGGAAAAATACATCTCCATTATTTTCAAATCTTTACAGTAATGAATTGATAGAATTACTTGGCCCAGAACGTAAAGAAAATGAAAAAATTAATCAATATCACATGGATCTTGCTAGCAGTGTT
>CABYUS010000040.1 GCA_902522225.1 uncultured Pelagibacteraceae bacterium | reverse complement strand
ATTAGAAAAGATAATAGATCAAGTCTATAAGAATGAAAAACCTGTACCTGGATCTTATAAAGGGCGCATAAGTTCAGAACCTGAAAATATAAGAAAAACATTATTGGATAATAAAAATGCTTAAAGACAAAGATAGAATATTTAAAAATTTATATAATGACCTAGGCTCTGATATCGAGTCCTCACAAAAAAGAGGTGATTGGAGTAACACAAAGGATATCTGCAAAAAAGGAAGAGATTGGATTATCAATGAAATTAAACTATCTGAGCTTAGAGGAAGAGGAGGCGCTGGATTCCCAACAGGCCTTAAATGGTCATTTGCTCCAAAAGAAGTTGGTTCTAAACCTCACTATTTAGTTATTAATGCTGATGAGTCAGAGCCTGGAACTTGTAAAGATAGAGATATATTACGATTTGAACCCCATAAGTTAATTGAAGGCTGTTTGATTTCTTCTTATGCAGTAAATGCAAATGTTTGCTACATTTATATTAGAGGCGAATATTATAAAGAAGGTCAAGCTCTTCAAAAAGCTATAGATGAAGCTTATGCCAAAGGATTAGTTGGAAAAAATGCTGCAGATACAGGTTGGGATTTAGATATTTATATTCATTATGGTGCAGGAGCATATATTTGTGGAGAGGAAACTGCTTTACTAGAAAGCTTAGAGGGCAATAAAGGTCAACCTAGATTAAAACCACCATTTCCAGCTTTAATTGGCTTATATGGATGCCCGACAATAATTAATAATGTTGAAACGATAGCAGTTGTTCCAACAATTTTAAGAAGAGGAGGAAAATGGTTTTCCTCTTTAGGTAGATCTAAAAATACTGGTACTAAAATTTATTGTATTTCTGGAAATGTAAACAACCCATGTAATGTAGAAGAAGAAATGGGAATACCTTTAAAGGATTTGATTGAAAAACATGCTGGCGGTGTTGTTGGTGGATGGGATAATTTAAAAGCGGTGATACCAGGTGGATCTTCTATGCCGTTATTACGAAAAGAAGTGTGTGATACTATAAAGATGGATTTTGACGCTTGTGTAGAAAACAAAACTGGTCTTGGTACTGCTGGAATTGTTGTAATAAATAAAGACCAAGACATCATTAAATGTATGGCAAGAATAGCAAGATTTTATAAACATGAAAGTTGTGGACAATGTACACCTTGTAGAGAGGGCTCAGGGTGGATGTGGAGAATGTTAGAAAGAATGGCAAAAGGTGAAGCAACTGTAGATGAAGTTGATATGTTGATGGATGTAACAAAACAAATAGAGGGACACACTATTTGTGCTTTTGGTGAAGGTTCTTCCTGGCCAGTTCAAGGGTTAATTAGAAATTTTAAAGATGAAATTTTAGAGAGGAATAAGTTTGATCCTATAATAAAGAAAAATAAAGAAATACCTTATTTGGTTGATCAACATTTATTAGACACTGAATAATGCTTAAATTAAAAGTAAATGATAAAGATATAGAGGTCGAAGAAGGCTTAACTGTTTTACAAGCATGTGAGCAAGCTGGAGCTGAAATACCAAGGTTTTGTTATCATGAAAAATTATCAATAGCTGGTAATTGCCGAATGTGTTTAGTAGAAATGGAGAAATCACCAAAGCCTATTGCTTCATGCGCAATGCCTGCAACAGAGGGAATGGTTATAAAAACAAATACAGAAAAAGTTGAAAAAGCAAGAAAAGGTGTCATGGAGTTTTTACTTGCTAACCACCCACTTGATTGTCCTGTATGCGACCAAGGTGGTGAATGTGATTTACAAGATCAATCAATGTTTTATGGCGTTGACAAATCCAGATTTAAAGAAAATAAAAGATTTGTTCCAGAAAAAAATATGGGACCTTTAATCAAAACCCAAATGACTAGATGTATTCATTGCACTAGATGTATAAGATTTGCTACTGAAGTAGCTGGTGTAGAAGAATTAGGAGCTATTGGTAGAGGGGAAAATATGCAAATTACAACATACTTAGAAAAAGCGATGGAGTCCGAGATGTCTGCTAATGTAATTGATTTATGTCCAGTAGGAGCCTTAACTTCAAAGCCATATGTTTTTGAAGCAAGGCCTTGGGAGCTTAAGAAAACAGAGAGTATTGATGTTATGGACGCTATTGGATCAAATATAAGAGTTGATACATACGGATGGGAAGTTAAACGGGTTTTACCAAGAATAAATGAAGACATAAATGAAGAATGGATATCAGACAAAACTAGGTATGCCTGTGATGGTTTACTTAACCAAAGGTTAGATACTCCTTACATTAAATATAATAATAAATTTGATAAATCTAGTTGGAAAGAGGTTTTTAATATTATTAGCTCTAAAATTAAAGCTACAGACAAATCAAAGATATGCGGTTTCACTGGTGATTTAAATAATATGGAATCACTATATATTTTTAAAGATTTTTTTAACAAAATATTAAAAAATAATAATTATGATTGTAGAAGCAACAATCAATATATAAATAATTCAAAAAGAGAAGATTATTTATTTAACTCATCTATTAACGGCATTGAAGATAGCGATTTTATTTTTTTAATCGGTACAAATACAAGACATGAAGCAACTATTTTAAATTCAAGAATTAGAAAATCTTGTCTGAATAATAATACCAAAATTATTTCATTAAATGATCAAGGTGATTTAACTTTTCCATATGAAAATTTAAATGGAGATAGTGAAACAATTAAAAATATCACAGAAGGAAAACACCCAGTCTCAGAATTATTAATTAATTCAAAAAAACCAATGATTATATTAGGACCTTCAGTCCTTGAAAACCAATCTGGAAAATATATCTATGAGTCATTAAAAAAGTTCCTATTCAGTAAAAATAAAATTTCTGAAAACTGGAACCCGTTAAATGTTATATCATTACATGCATCACGAATTGGTAGCTTAGATCTTGGAATTATAAATTCTGGAGATGGTTATAATTATTTAATAAATGATTTAAATAATCATAAATTTGATGTTGTATTCCTTTTTGGTCAAGATAATTTAGTTTTCAATAAAAAAGATGAATTTGTTATTTATATTGGAAGTCACGGGGATGCTGGAGCCGAAATAGCTGATATTATTTTACCTGGTAGTGCATATACAGAGCAGGATGGTTATTTTACCAATTTAGAAGGAAAGCTTCAAAAAGCTTTTAAAGCCTCATACCCACCTGGAGATGCTAAAGAAGACTGGGAAATTATAAATGATTTATCTGAAAAAATTTCTGGAAAAAAATTATATAAAGATA
>CABYUS010000039.1 GCA_902522225.1 uncultured Pelagibacteraceae bacterium | reverse complement strand
CAAGAAGGTAAAGTAGTTGCTGTAGGTGGTGGAGCAAAAACAGAGGATGGAAAAGTTACACCTATGGATGTAAAGGTTGGTGACAAGGTATTGTTTGGCAAATGGTCAGGTACTGAAGTTAAGATTGATGGAAAAGAATACAGCATCATGAAAGAGTCAGACATAATGGGAATTTCAAATAGTAAATAATAATAAAGGAGAATAAATAAAATGGCAAAAATTGTTAAATTCGACTCAGATGCTAGATCATCAATGATCAGAGGGGTTGATGTACTTGCTAATACAGTAAAAGTTACACTTGGCCCTAAGGGTAGAAATGTTGTTATAGATAAATCTTATGGAGCACCAAGAACTACAAAAGATGGTGTTACAGTAGCTAAAGAAATTGAACTAGAAGATAAATTTGAGAATATGGGAGCTCAAATGGTTAAAGAAGTTGCTAGCAAAACTAATGACGAAGCAGGAGATGGAACAACGACTGCAACAATACTAGCCCAAGCTATAGTTAAAGAAGGTATTAAGTATGTTACAGCTGGAATGAACCCTATGGATGTTAAAAGAGGGATAGATCATGCAGTTGAAACTGTTAAATCAAAATTAATTTCATCTGCAAAAAAAGTTAAAGATAGTGATGAGATTTCTCAAGTTGGAACTATTTCTGCTAATGGAGACAAAGAGATTGGAAATATGATTGCAAAGGCTATGCAAAAAGTTGGTAATGAGGGAGTTATCACAGTTGAGGAAGCTAAAGGTATTGAAACTGAATTAGATGTAGTCGAAGGAATGCAATTTGATAGAGGTTACTTATCACCATACTTTATTACCAACGGTGATAAAATGATTACAGATCTTGAAAATCCTTTTATTTTACTTCACGAGAAAAAATTAACTAATCTTCAACCAATGGTGCCATTGCTTGAAGCGGTTGTTCAAGCAGGAAGACCGCTAATGATTATATCAGAGGATGTTGAAGGTGAAGCTTTAGCAACTTTAGTTGTAAATAAATTAAGAGGTGGCTTGAAAGTTGTTGCTGTAAAAGCACCTGGCTTTGGTGATAGAAGAAAATCAATGTTAGAAGATATAGCGATTTTAACTGGTGGCCAAGTAATTTCAGAGGACTTGGGTATTAAACTCGAAAACGTAAAACTTACTGACCTTGGATCATCAAAAAGAGTTAAGGTTGATAAAGATAACAGCACTATAATTAGTGGTACTGGAAAAAAAGCTGACATTGAATCTAGATGTGCTCAAATTAAACAACAAATAGAAGAGACAACTTCAGATTATGATAGAGAAAAACTTCAAGAAAGATTAGCTAAATTAGCTGGAGGTGTTGCAGTGATTAAAGTTGGTGGAGCAACAGAAGTTGAAGTTAAAGAGAGAAAAGATAGAGTTGAGGACGCACTGAATGCAACAAGAGCCGCTGTTGAAGAAGGAATTGTTGTTGGTGGTGGATGTGCTTTACTTTATGCTGCACAAGAGCTAAAGAACCTGAAAGCTAAAGGGGACGACCAAAAAGCGGGTGTGGAATTAGTTAGAACTGCTTTAGAAGCTCCAATTAGACAAATTACAAAAAACGCTGGTGTTGATGGCTCAGTAGTAGTTGGAAAATTACTCGAAAAAAATAAAACATCTCATGGATATGATGCTCAAGCAGAAGAATACTGTGATATGTTTGAAAAAGGTATCATAGATCCAGTAAAAGTCGTTAGAACTGCTCTTCAAGATGCAGCTTCGATCTCTGGATTACTTGTAACAACAGAAGCAATGATTGCTGATAAACCAGAAGAAAAAGATAGTGGCGCAGCTGGTGGTATGCCTCCTGGTGGTATGGGTGGTATGGGCGGCATGGGAGGAATGGGCGGCATGGGAATGTAACACCCATTATACTCAAACAAAATTTAAAAAGGGCAGTTTTTTCTGCCCTTTTTTTTTGATTGTAACAAAAATTAATTGTTAAAAATTTTATCTACTAAAAATAGTCCTAATGCTACAGCTGGTCCAATTCCAAAAGCAAACAATAAAGTCCCAATCCCCACAATTCCTCCTAAATACCAACCTATAACAACCACAGATATCTCTAGTAATGATCTGACTACAGCAACTGGTAAATTTGTTTTTTCCTGTAGTCCAATCATTAATCCATCTCTTGGTCCAGGTCCTAAATTTGAAACAAGATAAATTCCACCACCTAATCCAACCATTACAACAGCAATAATAGCTAATAAAATTTTAAAAATATAATTTTCAGGTGTTGGAACAAAATAAATACAGACATCGATCATTAGAGCTATTATTAAAACATTAATAATAGTTCCAATTCCAGGTTTTTGTTTAAGTGGTATCCATAATATTAAAACCGCAACACTCACAAATAAAGTAATTGTCCCTACTGAAAAACCTATGTTAAAAGAAATACCCTGGGCTAGAACACTCCATGGAGAGGCACCAGTGAAAGAAACAATTAATAAGCCTTCTCCTAAACCAAACAATGACAACCCAAGACACAAAAAAAATAATGTTGAAGATTTTGGCTTAAAATTAAACGGTTTATTTGAGCTCCAGTAAGTCTTTGGAACTTTTTTTATTAATAAAAACATACTCTGCCGCTCTTCCTAAAAAAAAATTAAAAAAGTTGTTTTAAACGGCCTTTTTTATTTTTTTCATGGCGGTCTAAAAGTTAATCTAACAAATCTATGTAGTCTTTTTATTACGAACCACATGTATTGATTATATTCTGATTAATAAGTTGTATCCATCACTTTATAATTGAGCATTTATTTGTTGGAATTAATTGATTATTTAGTCTTTCTAATTAATTTTTTTAATATATAACGACGCTCAAATGACAACTGATATTAGAAATATTACTATAATTGCTCACGTTGATCATGGTAAAACTACCCTAATTGATAATCTCATGAAACAAAGTGGTTCATTCAGAGATAATGAAATTATTGATGAACGTTTAATGGATAGTGGAGAGCTTGAAAAAGAAAGAGGAATTACCATTCTTGCTAAACCTGCGTCTATTAGCTGGAAAAATTCTAGAGTAAATATTATTGATACACCTGGACACAGAGATTTTGCTGCTGAAGTTGAAAGAGTATTGAGTATGGCTGACGGTGCATTATTATTAATTGATTCAGCAGAAGGTGTGATGCCTCAAACAAAATTTGTACTTAGCAAAGCACTTAAGCAAGGTTTAAAACCAATTGTTATAATAAACAAACTTGATAAACCTGACCAAAGAGCTGATAAAGTATTGGATGAGACTTTTGATTTGTTTGTTAGCCTTGATGCAAATGAAGAGCAGCTAGATTTTCCAG
>CABYUS010000038.1 GCA_902522225.1 uncultured Pelagibacteraceae bacterium | reverse complement strand
TATCTTCGATTAAAATTTTAAATATGAAGAATAATAAAGGACATGCACGTTGTATTGCAACTGGACTTAAATATATCTATGAAAATATTGACTTTGATTATGTGATCCCAATGGATGGAGATGGAGAAGATAGACCTCAAGAAATTAAGAATTTTGTTAATTTAGCCAAAGAAAATTTGAATGAAGTTATTGTAGGCAATAGAGTAAAAAGATCTGAAGGTTTTATCTTCAAAATTAGTTATTTTATTCATAAAATTATCACATTAGTATTAACTGGTAAATTTATTAAGTTTGGTAATTTTACCTGTCTTCCAAAAAGCACTGTCAATAAACTTATTAATGAAAAATCTACCTGGTGTAGTTTTTCTGGATCTTTGTCTAAATTAGAAAATAAATTAATTTCTTCTCCGTCTGAGAGAGGAACAAGATATTTTGGTCCTTCAAAAATGAATTATCTAAACCTTTTAATTCATTCATTTTCTATTATCGCAGTTTTTAAAACTACAGTTATTCTTCGTTCAATTTTATTTTATGCAATTTATTTAATTTTGATTTCGAACAATATAACTTTTATTACTGCTATTCCCTTAGCTTTGGTTATAATTTTTGCTATTATAATTCTTAAAGTTTCTGGAAGAGAGGACATTAATTCCTTAAATAATTCTTTATCCAATATAGATAATATAGACACAATTAAGTAATTTTTATTTTCGGTAATGAATAAAAATCTGCTGTATCTATTTTAGAAGAGTATTCTCTTTTCATATTCCATCTTTTTTGAATACCAGCACTTGCTAAACTTAAAGTTGCTCTTCCATATCTATAGTTCGTTTTATCAATAGATCTCATTAAGTTACCTATTTTCTTATCTTTTTCAGAAGAAAATAAATTTTCTCCTTCATTCGAATTAGATAGACCTGTTAATATTATTCCAGCCTTTTGATAGCGATATCCATTTTTAAAAATACTTTCTAAGCCTTCTATAGCAGTTTTTACTATTTCAATACTATTGTCCGTAGCTATTGGAAAATCAATAGTTTTTGAGTTTGAGTAATATCCAAAGCGACTTTGAAAAGGACTTGTTCTAATAAAAATTGTTATAGATTTTGCATTTAATGACTCTGATCTTATTTTCTCTGAAGCATTTAAAGAGTAATTTGCTACTGCTTCTTTCATTTCTTGAAGTTTTTCTACTCTCTTTCCAAATGAGCGGGATACAACGCAACTTTTTCTTTTTGAAGGAGTTTTTTCTAAATTAATACAAGGAACACCTCTTAATTCCATCGCAGTTCTAGATCCTAAAACATTAGAATTTTTCTTTATCCAGGTATTAGATTTATTTTTCAATTGTTTTGCATTATAAATTCCATTTTTATTATAAAATTTTGTTAGCTGTCTTCCAACTCCCCAAACATCATTAATTTCCACTTTTTCTAATATAGGATCTATATTTTCAAGACCTATTAAACTTGTTACTCCTGTCTTTTTTTTCTTTGCGATATGATTAGCTATTTTGCTTAAAGTTTTGGTTTGGGCGATTCCAATACTAGTTGGGATACCTGTCCATTGCAAAATAGTACTTCTAATTTCTTTTCCAACTTCTTCTACTTCTTTATCAGAAAAATTAGTCATATCTAAAAATGCTTCATCTATAGAATAAATTTCTATATCTACATTAAATCTTTTTAGAGTCCTCATAACTCTTCTAGATAGGTCACCATATAAAGAATAATTAGAAGAGAACACTTGAACATTATTTTTAAGTATTATTTCTTTTGCTTTAAAATAAGGTTCTCCCATTTTAATACCTAAAGCTTTTGCTTCATTAGATCTTGAAATTATACAGCCATCATTATTAGATAAAACTACAACTGGTTTTTTTCTAATTTTAGGATTGAATAATCTCTCACATGATACGTAAAAAGAATTACAATCAACTAATGCTATTTTTTTAGTGCACTGAATGAATGACATAAGTTACAACCCCCCAAATAAAAATATCTGCTTCTTCATTAATTAAAATTCTATCCTCAAATTTTTTCGAGCCAGATGTTAAGAATTCGTTATCTCTTTCTTTGACATAACTTTTTACAACAAGTTCATCATGAACATTTGCTATAACAGTTGAAAAATTTTTAGGCTTTAAACTTTTATCAACTACCAATAAATCACCATCATTAATCCCAACGCTGACCATTGATTTACCCTGAACTCTAATAATAAATGTTGCAGGAACATTTTTTATTAAATGGATATTTAGATCTATATCTTCTTCAATGTAGTCTGTAGCTGGAGAAGGGAAGCCTGCTCCCGCTTTGTGTAAATAGTAAGGTATAGTCAATTTCATAATAAATGTTCTTATTTTGTTCTCATTAGTATAACACTTATTCAATAGTGTCAAATAGGTTGTATTTTGAGTCTGGAACTGAATCAAAAGTGAATCAAAACGTGAACATCTAAACTACATTTTGTTGGATTGTGGATAACTTAGACAAGGGATAGATTGCTTGGATATAAATTATGGAAAAATTGAATTGTCATTGTGGTCAGATTGAAATTGAAGTGAATTTAACTAAAGGTTTAGAAGATCTTTATAGATGCAATTGTTCAATGTGTAAAAGGAAGGGAGCAATAAGTACTGTGATTGATAAAAAAGATTTGAAGGTGATAAAAGGAGAAGAGTTATTAAAATTTTATCAATTCAACACAAACGTTGCTAAACATTATTTTTGTACTAATTGTGGAATATATACACACAATCAAAGAAGAGCAAATCCTAATACATATGGTATAAATGTAGGATGTTTAAATGGAATAACAGAAGATGAGTTATTTAAATTTAAAGTGAGAATAAATGATGGACATAATCATATATTAGACAGGAAAAAATAATGATAAAAAAATTAAAATGCCACTGTGGGAATGTAGAAGCTGAAGTGAACATTCCAGACAATGGAATTGAAAAAATAATGAGATGCAATTGTTCTATCTGTAAAAAAAAGGGATATGTAATTGGAGTATTGGGTGAAAATGATTTTAAATTAACTAAAGGAGAAGATTCTTTAAAACTTTATCAATTTTATACTAATACTGCTAAACATTATTTTTGTACTAACTGTGGAATTCATACACATAATAGACCAAGAATAAATCCAAAAATTTATGGAATAAACGTTGCTTGTATAGATGACATTGACATTTTCAAATTTAAAGATGTAGTTGTAAATGATGGTCGCAATCATCCTTTAGATAAAAAATAAAATGTCCCAAATTTCTGCATGTTTTAATAAAGTCAAAAAACCTTGTTATAGGTTTATATCAACTCAGGAAATTTCTAGTGAAAAATTTAAAAATAAAGACAGAATGTTGAGATCTTTCCTTATACCAGTTTGTTTTTGGATGGCAAAAAAAGTGAAAAAAAACAAAACTATGATTGTTGGTTTATCGGGTGGTCAAGGAACAGGTAAAACAACAATCTCTTCAATAATTAAAATAATTCTGGAAAAATATTTCAAATTAAATGTATTTAAAATTTCAATTGATGATTTTTACAAAACAAGAAAAGAAAGAATTATTTTATCTAAAAAAGTTCATTCATTATTAAAAACTAGAGGAGTTCCAGGAACTCATGATATTGATATGATGATTAATTTATTTAGAAAAGTTAAAGCAAAAAAATTAAAAAGTTTATCTCTTCCAAAATTTGATAAATCTATTGATGATAGGGTTTCAAAAAATAAATGGTATAAAGTCAAATCAAAACCAGATATTGTCATTTTTGAAGGCTGGTGTGTTGGTGCAAAATCTCAAAGCACAAAACAACTTATAAAACCC
>CABYUS010000037.1 GCA_902522225.1 uncultured Pelagibacteraceae bacterium | reverse complement strand
AAATAAATATTTTTAAAAAAATTAATTTAGTAGGTGGTAGAGGTGATATAAGTAAAATAAGAATCAATAACAAAATTATTAATTTAATAGATGAAAGTTATAACTCAAATCCTCTTTCATTAGACTCTGCAATAAATAATTTTAATTCATTAGATATAAAAAATGATAGAAAACATATGTTACTTGGTGATATGCTTGAGCTAGGTTCTCATTCAAAAAAATTGCATAATCAATTAATAAAAAAAATAAATTTAACCTCAATTAAAAATCTCTATGTAATTGGGCGAGAAATGAAAAAAATGTTTAAAAAATTAAATAATAACAAAAAAGGGTATATTTTAAATAATATTTCTCAAATAAATAATTTGATTATTAATAATATGAATAATAATGATTATTTAATGATTAAGGGATCCAATGCCACTGGTTTAAATAGGTACGTAAATCAACTTAAAGGTATTAAAAGTGTTTTATAAATTTCTATTAGAATTTGTTGATATATTTACATTTTTAAATGTATTCAAATATCTAACCGTTAGAACTGGCTTAGCAATGTTTACATCTATGGCGGTTGTTTTAATTATAGGAACACCTTTTATAAAATTTTTTTCTGCTAAAAAAATAACGGACCCAATAAGAGATGATGGTCCATCTGATCATATTATAAAGAAAATTGGGACACCCACTATGGGGGGACTTTTAATTTTGCTAGGACTTTTTTCTTCTATAATATTATGGTGTGATTTAGCAAATCCATATATATGGTTCTTAATTTTTATTTTATCAAGTTTTGGATTACTTGGTCTAATAGATGATTATAAAAAAATAAAATATAATAATTCTTCTGGCGTTTCTTTAAAATTTAAAGTTATTTTTCAAATCATTTTTGCAATCATAGGTATTTTAATCTTAGAATATTTTATTCATGACCAGGGTATGAGAAATCTTTATTTTCCATTTTTTAAAAATTTAGTAGTAAATTTGGGATGGTTTTTTATACCTTTTTCAGTATTTATAATTGTTGGTTCTTCAAATGCGGTAAATTTAACAGATGGACTAGATGGATTAGCAACCGTACCAGTTATACTAGTTGCAGGTTGTTTTGCCTTCATAAGTTATGTTACAGGTAATATAGTTTTTTCAGAATATTTAAAAATTACTTACATTCCAAATGTAGGAGAGGCAGCAGTATTTTGTGGTTCAATAATTGGTGCATGCCTTGGCTTTCTTTGGTTTAATGCACCACCAGCGAAAATATTTATGGGAGATACCGGATCGTTAGCTTTAGGAGGGTCTCTAGGAGGAATTGGAATAATTACAAAACACGAAATAGTTCTAGCAATTACTGGAGGTTTATTTGTTTTTGAAGCTCTATCAGTAATAATCCAAGTAGCATCATTCAAATTAACAGGTAAGAGAGTATTCAAGATGGCACCAATACATCATCATTTTGAAAAAAAAGGTTGGCCTGAATCAACAGTTGTTATTAGATTTTGGATTATATCAATAATTTTAGCTCTTATCGGAATTGCAACTTTAAAATTAAGATAATGATAGGTAAAAAAATTCTTATTTATGGATTAGGTAAGAGTGGAATATCATCTTTCATTTTTTTAAAAAAAAAAAATTTAGTAAAATGTTATGATGATCATAAAATTAAAAATAAAACTTTCAAAAGAAGTTTAATAAAAAAAGAAAAAATTTATAAAGTTGATTTTGATTTTATACTGATAAGTCCAGGTATTAATATTGAAAATTGTGGATTAAAAACGTTTTTATCAAAAAATAGGAAAAGAATAATCACTGATTTCGATATTTTTTTCATGTTAAATAAGAAAAATACAGCAATAACTATAACAGGAACAAACGGAAAATCTACTACCGTTAAACTATTGCATCTAATACTAAAAAAAGTTTATAAGGATGTAAGATTATGTGGAAACATTGGAAATCCAATTTTAAACGAAAAACAAATTAATAATGATACAATTTTTGTTATAGAAGCATCTTCATATCAATTAGAATATAGCAGGTATTTTTGTTCTAAATATTTTGCAGTTCTTAATATTACTCCTGATCATTTAGAGAGACATATAGCAATCTCTAGATATGCAAGTGCAAAATTTTCAGTAGTTAGGAGACAATCATCACAAGATATTACTTTTATAAATCATAAAATTTTAACATTAATGAAAAAAATAATAAAAGAAAAAATTAAATCAAAAGTTTTTAAAATAAATAAATTAAAAAATAAAAAAAATTATAATAAGGTAAATAATCAATATTTTCTAAATAAATCAAATGAGGAGAATCTATCATTTATTTTTGCAATTTGTGAAAAGCTAAAAATTAATAAAAATATAATATTTAAACAAATTGAGAAATTTAAGGGATTAAATTATCGGCAAGAAATAATATTTAATAATAATAAAACCATATGTATTAATGATTCTAAATCTACTAGTTTTTCTTCATCGAAACATTTTTTAAGTTTAGATAAAAATATTTATTGGATGGTAGGTGGCGTGCCTAAGCAAGGTGATGTTTTTAAAATAAAAAATAAAAATATTAATAATATTAAAATTTATATTTTTGGGAAAAATAAGCATTTTTTTGAAAAAAAATTTACAAGAAAAATAAATTTTACTAAACAAAAAACTATTAAAGACTCTCTTTTCAAAATTATTCATGACATAAATTTTTCTAGTAAAGATAATAATCTAATACTGTTTAGTCCTGCCGCAGCCTCTTTTGATACTTTTAAAAATTTTGAGGATAGAGGAAAATACTTTAATAAAATATTTAAAAAATTAAAATATGAATTACAATAGTAGTATTAATAAAAATTTTTATGATTTTTGGAAAAATATTAATAAAACTTTATTTTTTTTAATATTTTCCCTTTTTTTATTGGGATTATTTTTTTCACTAGTTTCAACGTCATTAATTGCCTCTGATAAATTAGATACAAATAGCTATTATTTTTTTTATAGACATCTGTTTTATATAATTCTCGCATTTTCTATTTTAATAATTTTTTCTTCAATTGATACTAAAAGCTTAATTAAACTTTCTTATTTTTTATTTTTTCTATCATTATTTTTTTTAATTTTGGTTCCTCTAATTGGAGTTGAAGTTAAAGGATCTAAAAGATGGATTGATTTACCTTTCCTTCCAAGGTTTCAACCAATAGAGATTGTAAAACCTTTTTTTATAATTTTAGCATCCACAACTTTGAGTTCTGAAAAAAATAGAAATATTTATTTAAAGTTTTTCCTTAGTTTTTTGCTTCTTTTACCTATTATTTTATTACTTATAAATCAGCCTGATATTGGACAAACGCTACTTATATTTTTAACTTGGTTTAGTTTAATATTTATATCTGGAGTTAATCTGATAGTTTTTTTAATATCCTTTAGTTTTTTGTTAATAAGCTTGATCTTATTAGTATTTTTATTGCCTTCAAAGTTTGGATATATTTTGATTAGACTAAAAGCTTTTTTTGATCCTAAATCAGGCAACAATTATCAGTCTGAAAAGTGTTCAGATGCAATCATGAGTGGAGGTTTTTTTGGCAAAGGTATAGGAGAAGGTGATTTAAAAAATAGGTGTCCAGAGGCACACACAGATTATATTATTTCAGTTATTTCTGAGGAATTTGGAATATTATTTATAATTTTTTTAATGATAATACTTTTATTTTTTGTTCATCAGGTATTTCAAAAAATAAATTTAGAACAAAATAATTCATATAAATTGATATTAATGGGTTCTGTTTGTATAATGATATTTCAGTCATTAATCCATATTGGTGTTAATATTAGATTATTCCCAACAACTGGAATGACATTACCATTTATCAGCTATGGAGGATCTTCGATTGTAGGAACATCAATTTTGGCTGGTTTTATATTAAATTTAACTCGCAGAAAGATTTAATTTCTTTATATGAAAAAAAAAATAATTATAAGCACAGGAGGAACTGGTGGTCATGTTATACCTGCATTAAACTTATATGACCATTTAAAAAATAAATTTGAAGTAAGTATTTATACTGATTTAAGAGGATCCAAATATATACCAAATGAAATAAAGAAAACTATTTTTGAAGTAAAAAA
>CABYUS010000036.1 GCA_902522225.1 uncultured Pelagibacteraceae bacterium | reverse complement strand
TGTCTTAGGTTTTTTTCAAAAATTGCCAATGATGAAGGAGAATTTGTTGTTTGCTTTTTATAAAATTGAAAAATGAACTCATGTATTAATATTTTATTTTTAGCAAAGTATTCTAAAAATATTTCTTTACCATTTTTATTAACATAACTATCTGGATCTTCGCCTTCAGGCAAAAATAGAAAAGTGATTTGTTTTTCAGGTTTTAATTCTTTTATCAAATTTTCCGCTGCTCTATAAGCTGCTTTGTAACCACTTTCATCACTATCAAAACAAATTACAATTTCATCAAAAAACTGATTTAGAACAATTATTTGTTTATTAGTTAAAGCTGTTCCAAGATTCGCCACACAATTTTCAATCCCATTTTTGACCATGCCAACCACATCCATGTACCCCTCTACCAAGAAAATTTCATTTAATGAGTTAGATAGCTTTCTTGCCTGATCCAAATTATACAAATTATTACCTTTTTTAAAAAACTCTGTTTCAGGAGAATTTATATACTTTGCTAACTTTGAATTTTTTTCTATAACTCTTCCTCCTATTCCAATTGGATAGCCGGTAAGAGAATTGATTGGAAAAATAATTCTCTCTCTAAATCTTTCTATAAAATTTTTGCTTTTTTCATCGTAGAAAAATAATCCACATTCTTTTAAAAATTTAAGATCATATTTGTCTTTAATTTTATCATAAAAATTAGGATTTTTTTTTATATAACCAATTTTAAATCTTTTTACATCACTAGAGGTTAATTTTCTTAATTTTAGATATTCTCTAGCAAGATTAGCATCTTGATTTTTGAGTATCTCTTCATGATAAAAGCTTATATAATCAGAATATAAGCTAGAATAACTTTTCCATTTATTTTCTCTTATCTCATCTTCTTTTGAAAAAGTGTAAGGCCTCATTCCAGAAAGATTAGCTAAATATTTTACTGCTTCTCCAAATTTTAGGTTCTGAGTTTTCATGACGAAATCAAAAATATTTCCATGTTCGGAAGTACTAAAGCAATGATAAAAACCTTTATCATCATTAACAGTAAATGAAGGAGTTTTTTCGTTTTTAAATGGAGAAAGTCCTACAAACTCTTTGCCTCTTTTTTTTAAAGTTACTGTTCTAGAAACTACATTCGAAACTTTTAATCTTGTTTTAATCTCATCCAAGTATTCTTTTGGGTACTTCATTATTTATTATTTAATATTTCCTTAATCATCAATCCTGCTTTTGAGAAATCTATCTCATCAGAGTGCTTCTTTTTTAATTCTCCCATTATTTTACCCATATCTTTAATTGAAGAGGCCCCAATACTATTTACGATCTCCATGCAAATTCTTTTCGTTTCATCATCACCAAGTAGTTTTGGTAAAAAATTACTAATAATTTCATGCTCTTTTTGCTCAACCTCAAGCAAATCATTTCTATTATTTTTTTTATAAATCTCGATTGATTCGGTTCTTTGTTTTATCATTTTCTTGAATAGTTTTTTTATATCCTCATCGTCTGTTTCTTTTTTTTCAGCTTTTGACCGATTTGCAATTTCTAAATCCTTAATAGAAGATAAAATTAACCTATAAGTTGATATTTGAGTTTTATCTTTAGCTTTTAAGGACTCTTTGTAGTTAGATTGAATTTTTTCTTTTAGAGACATCAAAATAACTTACTTCAAAGGAATAAATCTTCAAAATAAAAATTTAAAAAAATCTATTAGATGTGTTGCGATAATTTAGCTTTTATTGTATTAACCTTTAACTCATGAGTTGTAATTGACCAAAAAAGCAAAAAAAATTAACTCAAAAAAAATTTCAAAGATTCACTCAGGTATTTTAATTCTTGATAATAGGATGATTTTTAAAGGAATTGGAATTGGTTACCAAGGTGAAGCAACAGGCGAAGTTTGTTTTAATACTTCGCTAACTGGTTATCAAGAAATAATTTCAGATCCATCATATGCAGATCAAATAATTAATTTTACCTTTCCACATATAGGTAATGTAGGCACTAATAATCAAGATCATGAGTCTGATAAAATATGGACAAAGGGTGTAATATTTAATTCTGAAATTACCAATCCATCTAACTATAGATCTCTTAATAATTTAGACCACTGGCTGAAGAAAAATAAAATTGTTGGTATTACAGGTTTTGATACAAGAAGTCTTACAAACTTAATTAGAGATAAAGGTGCTCCAAGGGGAACTATCTCTCATTCTAAAAATGGTATTTTTAATTTGAATAAATTAACAAATCAAACACTTAAGTGGAAAGGTTTACAAAATCTAGATTTAGCAATTAAAGTTTCAACGAAAAAAAAATATGTTTGGTCTGGTCTTAAGACTTGGAAAAAAAATATTGGTTACAAAAAAAATGCTAAAAGATTATTAAATGTTGTTGCGATTGACTATGGAATTAAAAAAAATATTTTAAGATATTTTTCAGATTTTGACTGCAAAGTAATTGTAGTTCCATGTCAAATGAATGCAGATAAAATTTTAAGTTTAAAACCTGATGGTATATTTTTATCAAATGGCCCTGGTGATCCAGCTGCAACAGGAAAATATTCAATAAAGGTTATCAAAGAATTAATTAAGAAAGGCATACCATTATTTGGTATTTGTTTGGGGCACCAAATATTAGGACTTGCTTTAGGGGCAAAAACCAAAAAAATGAAATTAGGACATAGAGGTGCTAATCATCCAGTAAAAAATCTAGACAATGGATCTGTAGAAATTACAAGTCAAAATCATGGTTTTGAAATATTGAAAAATTCAATACCAAAAAATACTGAGGTCACTCATGTTTCGCTTTTTGATAATAGTATTGAAGGAATTCGCTTAAAAAATAAACCTGTTTTTTCTGTACAATATCACCCAGAGTCAAATCCAGGCCCTCAAGACAGTGTTTATTTGTTCAGAGAATTTATAAATAAAATGAAAAAGTATGCCAAAAAGAACAGATATTAAAAAAATTTTAGTTGTGGGTGCTGGACCAATAATTATAGGTCAGGCATGTGAATTTGATTATTCAGGGACCCAAGCTTGTAAAGCATTAAAAGACGAAGGATACAAAGTTATTTTAATTAATTCGAACCCAGCAACAATTATGACTGATCCAGAAGTGGCAGACAAAACATATATTGAACCAATTACATTAAACCTTTTAGAAACAATTGTTAAAAAAGAAAAGCCCGATGCGATACTACCTACTATGGGTGGACAAACTGCATTGAATTTAGCAATGGACGCAGAAAAAAAAGGTCTTCTTAAAAAATACAACATTGAGCTAATCGGAGCAAATTCAAAAGCAATATCAAACGCGGAAGATAGACAAAAATTTAGAAAAAATATGATTGATATTGGTCTAGACTTACCAAAATCAAAAATACTAAATAAATACAAAGATGCTTCCAAAGTTCTCAAACAAATAGGCTTACCTGTAATAATCAGACCAGCTTTTACTCTTGGTGGTTTAGGTGGTGGTATTGCAAAAAATAATAAAGATTTTTACAAAATAGTAAAAAATGGATTACATGAATCTCCTGTTAATCAGGTTTTAATAGAAGAATGCTTAGAAGGTTGGAAAGAATTTGAAATGGAGGTTGTAAGAGATAAAAAAGATAATTGTATTATCATATGCTCAATTGAAAATTTAGATCCTATGGGAATTCACACTGGGGACTCTGTTACTGTGGCACCAGCGCTTACATTAACTGATAAAGAGTACCAAGTTATGAGAAATGCATCAATAGCTTGTCTTAGAAAAATTGGTGTTGAGACTGGGGGATCAAATGTGCAATTTGCCATAAATCCTAAAAATGGGAGAATGGTAATTATTGAAATGAATCCTAGAGTTTCAAGGTCGTCTGCTCTTGCATCGAAAGCTACTGGCTTTCCTATAGCAAAGGTAGCAGCAAAGTTAGCTGTTGGATACACTCTAGATGAATTAAAAAACGAAATAACTAAAGTAACACCAGCTTCCTTTGAACCGACTATTGATTATGTGGTAACTAAAATTCCAAGGTTTACTTTTGAAAAATTTTCAACCTCACCAGCGGTACTTGGTACATCTATGAAATCAGTTGGGGAGGCCATGGCTATAGGTAGAAATTTCAAAGAGTCTCTACAAAAAGCCCTAATTTCTTTAGAGATTGGATTTTCAGGACTAGATAGAGTTTTACTTAAAAAAATTGAAATTCTAAAAAAACTAAAACAAAATATACCAGATAAAATTTTATATGTAGCTGAAGCTTTG
>CABYUS010000035.1 GCA_902522225.1 uncultured Pelagibacteraceae bacterium | reverse complement strand
AGGATATAGGTTTGTTAAGAGCTATATCAAATAATTATGGTAAAAAATATTTTCCACCAAATTCATTTGTAAAAAAGTTACAAAAAAACTTTACACCATATTGTTCAGTAGCAACGTGGTATCTTTGGCGATCGATTGATGATGATCCTATACAATATTAGCCACCCTCAACTATTTGGTGATGTCTAATTACATGACCATTCAATATATCATGCGCTTCCTGATACTCATTTGAATCATAACACTTAATTGCTGTATGGTAATCTTTAAATTCAACTACAACCACTCTAGGCGAATTAATTCCTTCGGTAGTTCTATTTTGACCTCCTCTTACTAAAAATTTACCTGAGTGATGCTCCACTGCTGGTTTAGCTTTGAGAGCGTATTCCTTTAATTTTTCCATATTATTAATTTTTTCGTAGGTACAAACCCAGTAACCTTTCATAAAATCTCCTTTTTTATTTTTTTTAATTATGATAACAATTTTTATGGCAGATAAGTTAGTTATAAATTTCAAAGAGTATTTACAAACAGTAGAAAAATTAGCCATAGATGTGAGTAAAAGCTATAAACCAACAGTTCTTGTTGGCATAATGAGAGGAGCAGCTCCGATTATAGATATTTTATCAAGAATATTTAAGCTTCCGACAGCTTATATAGTTATTCAAAGTTATTCAGGAAAAGGAATGGAAGATAAACAAGGAGAACTAGTTTTTTCAAGAGAGATAAGTTCAATAGCCTCACAGAAAGACTTTGAAAAAATATTATTAGTAGATGACCTATCTGATACTGGATTAACATTAAATAAAAGCGTGGATTGGTTATTGAAATATGAGCCAGTAAAAGAAAATATAAAACAAATAAAAACAGCATGTTTGTGGAAAAAAAAATCCTCAAAATTTTCTCCTGATTTTTGTCCTGTACAATTAAATGATGATCCATGGATAGTTCAGCCGACTGAACATTACGAAGAATTAAGTATTGAAGAAATTATTAAAAGAAATAAACAGGGTTAGTAAAAACTAACCCTGTTAATATTTGAAGTTAAGCTACCGCAAAACTTATAACACTAAGTGCAGCAATTACCCATATTGCAGGACTTGTAGTATTAAATTTTCCAGTAAATATTTTTATTAATGCATAAGAAACAAATGCCAAAGCTATTCCATTAGAAATCGAATAAGTAAAAGGCATTGCAATCATTGCAAGAACAGCAGGACCAGATTCAGCTATATCATCCCAATCAATATCTGTAATATTTCTAACAAATAAAGTAGCAATGTAAATCAAGGCCGCTCCATCAATTTCTTTGGGCAAGGATGTTGCTAAAGGACTAAAAAACAGGCACAACAAAAATAACACACCTATTACTAGTGATGTCATCCCTGTTCGTCCACCTGCTTTCACTCCGGCTGCACTTTCAACATAAGTAGTTACTGTCGAAGTCCCAAGCATTGATCCTGCTACTGTAGACACACTGTCTGATAACATTGCTTTATCTATGTCTTTTATTTTTCCATCACTCCCAATTTTTCCTGCAACATTAGCAACACTAGTTAGTGTTCCAGCAGTATCAAAAAAATCTATGAAAAATAAAGTAAAGATTACTGTTACCATCGATGCGCTTAAAGCAGCTCCCAAATCAAAAGTCATTAAATGAGTCATTGGTGGTGGAGCTGAAACAACTCCATTGAAGTTTGCAAAGCCAGTTATCCAAGCTATTGCACTAAAGGCAACAATACCAATTATAATATTTCCTTTGATATTAAATTTTTCCATAACAATCATTGAAATGAACGCTCCTGCACCCAGTAATAACAATGGATTAGACAAGTCGCCCAGCTGAACAAGAGTTACAGGGTTATCTGCAGTTAATCCCATAATTTCAAAACCAATTATTGCGAGGAAAAGACCAATACCGGCACCAATCCCAAGTTTTAAACTTTTTGGTATCGAGTTAATCAACCAAGCTCTTATAGGTGTTAATGATATTATTAAGAAAACAACTCCAGCTACCAAGACAGCTCCTAAAGCTTCTGCTGGGGTATATTCCATACCTAAACATACTCCGTAAGCAATAAAAGCGTTTATACCCATTCCTGGGGCTAAACCAACTGGCCAAGTTTTAGCATAAAAGGCTGCAATAAAACATGCCAAAGCAGTTGCTAATGCAGTTGCTGTAAAAACTCCACCAAAATCAAATCCTCCATCTGCTAAGATAACAGGATTTAAAAACATGATATAGGCCATGGTCAGGAAAGTAGATACTCCTGCAACAACTTCTGTCCTAAAATCTGTTTTGTACTTTTTATAATTAAAATATTTATCTAACATTTATCTCCTCCTAAAAACTCTTATTTATGTGATTCTTTCAAACAATGCTTTAAAATTGAACAAATTATCAACATATTTCAACTATAAAGTTAGAAATAATTAAATATTCAGGAGTTTCATTATGAAAAAAATATTTTCAATCTTTATGATATCTTTTTTTTCAATAGCTATTTTATCTGCTTGTCAGGCCGTAAAAAAAAAATCAGAGAAAATAATTAAAAAAGAAGATGATATGCTATCTAAATTTCTTGGAAGAAGTATAGAAGAATTAAAAAACGATATGGGACAACCATCAGAAACACATTACTCAGACAATGGTAATAAAGTTTTAGTTTATAAAACTACAAAGTATACAGTTTTATGTGAAAGAAAATTTGAAGTAAGTAATACAAATACCGTTATAAAATATTCTTCAAATGGATGCATTTAAACTTGTGGGGAAAATCCCCACAAGCAAGGTTAAGAATTACTTAATTTCTACAAGTTTCTTTTTTTTATGCTCTGGCACTATTCTCTCACATGCAATTGTCAAAAGGCCATCTTTTAACTGAGCACCATTTACTTTAACATCATCAGCAATTGTAAATGATCTCGCAAATTGTCTTTGAGAAATTCCTTTATGAAGAATTTCACCATCGCCGTTATTTTCTGATTTACTAATCTGTTTTGTTCTTACTGTTAGTAAATTGTCTTCAAACTCTACCTCAACATCATTTTTATTAAATCCAGCAAGAGCAACTTCTATTGAATAGTTATCTTTGCCTGTCTTTTTAATGTTATAAGGTGGGTAGTTTGATTGCATAGTTAATCCACCATTTCCAAGCATATTTTCAAATTGATCGAACATATCGTCGAAACCGATTGAAAATGGTCTTAGCGAATTAAATATAGATAGATCCCTACTTGTCATGTTTCCTCCTTTGTTAGCAAGGTTATTTTTTGAAGCCCCATTAGGCGACTTCAGAATACATGTAGTAACTCTTTATTAATTTTCAATAGATAAAATTAAATAAGCTTTTCTGTAATTTTTAAAATAAAAGTATAATCGAATGCCAGTTCTTCAATGGCACCATCTCTTCCAGACTTACCACCATGACCAGCATTCATTTCTGTTTTTAAAAATAATAAATTTTTATCAGTTTTGAATTCTCTTAACTTAGCTGTAAACTTTGTAGGTTCATCAAATAAAACTCTATTATCACTTAAACTAGTTGTAATAAGTATATTGGGATAATCCATTTTTTTTATATTGTGGTATGGAGAATAGGAATAAATATAATCAAAATGATCTTTATTATCTTTTGCATTACCAAATTCATCAAACTCTCCAATTGTTAAAGGCAAAGAGTGATCTAGGTTAGTAGTTAATGAATCTACAAAAGGTACTGCCATAATCATTCCAAGGAATAGATTTGGTTCTTCATTAACAACAGCTCCCATTAATAATCCTCCAGCAGAGCCACCCATTCCAATAATTTTCTTTTCAGATGTATATTTTTTTTCAATTAAGTATTTTGCTACTGAAATATAATCTTTAAATGTATTTTTCTTATTTAATAATTTTCCGTCTTTCCACCACTTCATACCTCTTTCCATTCCACCTCTTATATGTGCGGTAACCCAAATAATATCTCTATCTATTAAACTAAACCTTGAGGATGAAAAAGTTGGTGGAATTGAATGTCCATATGATCCGTAACCATATAATAATAAATTCGCAGATCCATCAATCTTAGTATTTTTATTTCTAGTTATTGTTATTGGTATTTTTATTCCATCATGAGCAATGCATTCTAACCGTTCCACAATATAATCATCCGGATTGTGACCAGATGGTATTTCTTGTTCTTTTAATAACTTTCTATCTTTATTCTTTAAATTATATAGATAGGTCCTGCTTTGGGTTTTTGGTGAAGAATAACTCAAATAAATTAAATTAGTATCCCTATCTCTTTGTATGAGTGATAAGCCAGGTGAAATCACT
This sequence comes from uncultured Pelagibacteraceae bacterium, assembly GCA_902522225.1. Classification (GTDB taxonomy): domain Bacteria; phylum Pseudomonadota; class Alphaproteobacteria; order Pelagibacterales; family Pelagibacteraceae; genus Pelagibacter. The sequence continues at coordinate 31 of CABYUS010000035.1, read as the reverse complement.
TTTTCATTTTCAAATTTTATTTCTTCTTCTT
>CABYUS010000034.1 GCA_902522225.1 uncultured Pelagibacteraceae bacterium | reverse complement strand
TAGATCTCCCCATTTGAAACCATATTCACATGAAGCTAAGTAAAATTCCCACATTCTCAAAAATCTTTCATCAAACATTTCTAATACTTTATCTTTGTTCGATAAAAATCTCTCTTTCCAATTTCTTAATGTATGCGAATAATGCAGTCTAAGAACTTCCATATCTGACACAATTAATCCAGACTGTTCAATCGGACCCATTACCTGACTTAAACTGGGCGTATACCCCCCAGGAAATATATACTTTGTAATCCATGGTTGTGGGTCTCTTGGCTTATTAACTGATCCAATAGTATGAATTAAAGCAACACCATCATCATTTAAAAGATTTGCAACCTGATTAAAAAATTGATTATAAAATTTTCTTCCCACGTGTTCAAACATGCCCACACTTACAATTCTATCAAATTTTTGGTTAAGTTCTCTATAGTCTGCTAATTTAAATTTTACCTGATTTTCTAAATTTAGTTCTTTTGCTTTTTTATTGCTAAATTCGTGCTGATTTTCTGATAAAGTAATTCCTGTAACTTCACATTTAGATTGTTTTGCGATCTCCATGCCTAAATAACCCCATCCACTTCCAATATCTAATACAGTTTGATTTTCTTTTAGGTTCAATTTTTTTATTAAATGATTAATTTTATTATTTTGTGCAGTTTCTAAAGTATCATTATCATTTTTAAAGTAACCACATGAGTATTGTCTTTTTGGATCTAAAAATAATTCGTAAAGATCATCAGAGATATCATAATGATGCGCAACATTTTCTTTAGACTTTCTTGCTAAGTTAAAGCTTGTTAAATATCTAAATGTACCTTGAATTTTCTTAATAATGCTATTTGCTAAATTTAAATTACCTCTACCCAAGTTAAAAAATATAATATCCAAAACATCTGTAAGGTTTCCATTTTCAATCTTAATTGTCCCATCTGTATAAGCCTCTCCAAAGTAAAGATCTGGATAATATAAGAGTTTGTAATGCAATTTTTTGTCTAACAATTTTATGCTCAATGATTTTTCGCTAAGATTCTCGTTACCAATTTTGTGAACTTTACCCGTAGCATCTATAAGATTAAAACCTCTTTTTTTAATCAGCTTATTTAAAAAATCTACTAATAACATTTATGCAGCCTCTTTTGTATCCATGTTAAAATTTAAATTTTTTAATTCATCTAATAACTTGTCTTCATCTTTTTGATCTAAAATATCTAATGGTGGAGTCAAATTTTTGTATATTTTTTCTTTTTTTGAAAAAAAAGAGTGTAAACCAGATATTAAATTAAATTGATCAAAAACTTTTCTTACTCTACATAGCTTATCATTTTGTGTCTGCTGTTTTTTCTCAACAAAATCATCAAAAACTTTTCTTGAAAGTGTTGCTGTTACATTACATGTGGCTGTTATAATGCCAGAACAACCTATCTCCAGACCTTTTAAAAGTTTAAGCTCTGATCCTGGTAAAACTGAAAAATTATTTATTTTTAACTTTTCAAATAAATTATAACTACTATCTTTTACTCCAATAATTTGACTCGGAAACTTTCTAGCTAATTGTTCAACACATTCAATTGTAAATTTATATCCAGATAATTTCTCAAAATTGTAAAGTATAATTTCACAATCAGGAACATTATTTATTATTTCAGAATAATATCTTAATACATCTTTATCTGTATATTTATAATAAGCTGGTGGCATAATTAAAAATCTTTTAAACCCTAAAGTGATTGATATTTTCATTAAATTTATTGTTTCGTTAAGAGAATTTAGACCAGTACCGAGAATAAATTGATTTTTGAAATTACTTTTCGAAAGTTCATTAATGCAGTTTAGCTTTTCTGAAATTTGGATTAATTGTGATTGTCCTGTGCTACCAAAAAATACTACTCCATGACAACCTTGTTTTATTAAATTTTCCCCGTGCTCAATAGTTTTTTTAACATTTAGACTAAGATCATCGCCTAAAATTGACATAGTTGCTGCATATATTCCATTAACTTTGCTCATCTTAATTTTTAATCCCTTAAAAATAATATAATAATGATAAAAATGAAACTCAAAAAAATAGGTTATAAATAAATACTTAATCTTTTATGAAAGTAGGGATATTTTTAAGTTATATTGGCTTAGGATCTAACATTATGCATCTTGCATATTGTCATGAAATTGCAAAAAAATATGGGCCGGTAACAGTTATTACAATCTGCAAAAACTTTAAAGAAGCAGTTAGTAATGATCCGAATATTAAAGAAGTCATTTACCTGGATCAATATTATAAAAAACTGACTGATATATTTAGACTTAGTAAAGAATTGTACAAGTATAATTTGGATGTAATATACATCTTTTATCCAAGTTTAAGATTTTACTTAGCTAGCAAACTTGCAAAAATAAAAAAAATAAATTCCTATCCTTTTTTCATAAAAAAAAATTTGCATTTAGTGAATGCAGCAAAAAAATTTGTAGAAAAAAAATTAAATATTAAAGACTGTCCAACTGAAACTATTTTTTATGTAAATCCAGAAGAAAAAAAAAATGCTAAGAATAAAATGGATAAATCAGTAAAAAATATTGTCGTAGGGGCAGGTTCTTCAGGTCCAACAACAAAATGGGGAGAGAGAAATTATATTGATTTGTTAAAAAGATTAAATACCCACGGTAAATTTTATTTTTATATTCAGTGTGGTCCAGAGGAAAAAGTCATAAGTGATACTATAATTAAAGAGATAGGAGAAAATAAATGTGAAACATTAAGCAACAAAAAAATTAAAGATTTAATTCCAATTGTTTCAAATTGTGATTTATATATTGGAAATGATTCTTTTGGACATCATATTACAAGTCAATGTGGAATACCCAGTTTAATTTTGCTTCTTGATACACCTAGAGCTTACACAGACTATAGTGTTAATCAGTACCAAATTTTACCCAATGAAATTAATATAAATAAAATTACCCATGATGTTGCAATATCACCAAATCGTATAAAAGTTGATGATGTTTTTAAAAAAATAATTTCTATAATAAATTAATTATCAAGCATCTTTTGTTAAAACTTCCTTTGCCTCATTCACAATTGATGCTAATCTTGTTAATTCAGGGCTAACATCTGGATGAACTTTTTTCATAATTTTTTTGTAAGCGTTAACAATTTCTATTTTAGAATATTTTTTATTAGGATTTAAATTTAATATTTTATAAGCCTCAGATTTTGACATGCTAAATGAATTAGATGAGTTATTGGCCCCATTAAAATTAAACCTACCAGAAGCTTTTAATATTTGTAGCAAGTTCCATATTCTAAATATTTGAAATAAAGTTAATCCTGCCTTAGTTTTTATTAAAGGCAAAATCATCATCAAAAAGGGCAATGAAAAGATATATCTTCCTCCAAATGCCATTAAAAGTGCTAAAACTACAAAAATTACTATCCAAAATTTTCTCAATACTGTCGATATTTTTTTACTTGATGTGCTACGAAACCAATTGATAAAAAATATAAATGCTATTAATAAAATAACAATTAATAATATTGCTGAATTCATAATTATAATGAAAATACCACAACTAAAAAAAAAAAGTGATACTAAATCATGTCACAACATTTCCTGGGAAGATAACTATAGCTGGGTTCATCAGGCAGACATACTTGAAGTTTTAAAAGATAATTCAAAACTTAATCCAGAAGTAAGGAAATACCTAGAAGATGAGAATACTTATACAGAGGAATATTTCAAAGACACTAAGAAAATTCAAAAAAAGATATTTGACGAGATCAAGGGAAGGATAAAATTAGATGATGAATCTCTTCCGGTGAAAGATAGGAATTATGAGTATTGGAGCAAAACAACCTCAAAAGGAAATTATTCAATTAGATTAAGAAAGAAGATTGGGACTAATAATGTCGAGGAATATTGGAATGGTGACAAAGAAAAAGAAAAATTAAATACTGAATATTTTGGTATTGGAGACCTTGAAGTAAGTTATAACGATAAAATACTTGGTTATTCATTAGATCTTAAAGGATCAGAATATTTTACTATTCATTTAAGGGATATAGATACTAATAATTTAATATCAGATAAGATATATGATACTTCTGGTTCAATTACTTTCAGTCTAGATGATAAATATATTTTTTATTCAAAACTTGATGAAAATCATAGACCAAGAAAAATTTTTAGACACAAAATTGGAACATCCGTTTCAGAAGATGAATTAATTTTTGAGGAAAAAACTGAAGCTTTTACAGTAAGTATGTATTTAAGCTCAGATGAAAAGTATTATTTTATTAGTTCTTCAGATCATAATACATCAGAACAATATTATTTTGATGTTAAAGAAGAAAATCCAAAACCAAAATTAATAATTAAAAGAGAAAAAGGTATTATATATTCAATAAATTCATGGGATAAAAATTT
>CABYUS010000033.1 GCA_902522225.1 uncultured Pelagibacteraceae bacterium | reverse complement strand
ATGGTATAAATTTGCAGGCAGGCTCTTACTGTATTTTAGTATTATTTATTTTCAGCTTTAAATTAGTTTTTTTAAATTTTAACTTAATATTAATCGTAACATTATTATTTTTCTTATATCTTAATTACAAAAATAAATCTTATTTAGGAGAAAGTGGAGTACAGCTTTTAGGATTTATAATTTCATATATAATAATTAAATCTTACAATATTGAAATAGGATTATTTTATATTGAAGAAATATTTATTATTATGGCTCTGCCAGGACTTGACTTATTTAGATTATTTTGTATCAGACTGCTGAAGGGGAAACATCCTTTTAAAGGTGATACGCAGCATTTACATCATTTATTAATGAAAAAATTTGATCAAAAAATTACTTTCTTTTTAATTTTTTCATTTATTTTACTAACAATAATTTCTTATTATTATATTTCATATAAATTTTTATTTATATTTTTTTATATTTTAACTTACTCTTTAATAATCATTTATTTAAAGAAACGAAAAAAAAATTGAAAAGGTTATTTGATATTATTCTGGGTATTATACTTTTAGTAGGCTTTTTTATACCCATAATAATTATTATATTATTTATAAAATTTGACTCTAAGGGACCTATATTATTTTTTTCAAAAAGAATTGGCAAAGGAAATAATATTTATAAAATGCCAAAATTTAGAACAATGATTGATAGTACACCTTTAGTTGCAACAGATAAGCTTAAAAATCCAAGGAAATATTTAACAAAATTTGGAATTTTTTTAAGAAAATATAGCTTAGATGAAATTCCCCAATTAATTAGTGTTATATTAGGACATATGTCTTTGGTTGGCCCTAGACCGGCACTCTATAATCAATTAGATCTAATTAAAGAGAGAAACAAATTTGGTATTAATAAATTAAGACCCGGTATAACTGGCCTAGCACAAATTAAAGGTAGAGATAGCTTGAGTTTAAATGAAAAAATAAAATTTGATTTAGATTATTTGCGTAAAAATAGTTTTTTTTTTGATATTTGTATTTTGGGAAAAACAGTCTTTGTTGTTTTAAAAAGAAAGGATATATCACATTGAAACCAAAGAATATTTCAAATTTCAGTAAAAAAACTATTCTAATTTTAAGCGATTTATTAATTATATCATTTTCTATTGTAGCTGCTTACTCTTTAAGATTAGAAAAAATTTATTCTTTTTGGGATGTAGACCTTAGAGTATATTTAATTTTTTACATAATTTTTTTTCTAGTCTTTTATTTTTTAAATATTTACCAAATTCTTTTAAGGTTCTTTGATAATTTTTCTATTAGAAAAATAATTAATGGTATTTTTATTTTTCAGTTAGTTTTAATTTTAATTAATTTTTTGGTTTACAATGATATTTATTTTCCAAGATCCGTATCCTTTATAGCGCCTATTCTTATAGGTATATTAGTAATTTTGCACAGAATAGTTTTAAATTATTTAATAAATACAAAGAAAAAAAATGATTATTCAATTAACAATATTCTAATATATGGCGTTAATGAAAATACAGTTTCATTGCTAAAAAGTCTAAGACAATTCTCCACATATGGAGAAGTTAAAGGCTTCATAGATATAAATGATAACTATAAAAGAAGAGAATTAAATGGAATAAAAATATTTAAAAAAAATGAAATTGACAAGATAATTAAAAATCTAAAAATTTCTGAAATAATTATAGGAAATAGTTCTATATCTCAAAAGAAAACTAAAAAAATATTTGAAAAATATGAAAATACTAATTTAAGAATAAGAAATATAAATGAAACAGAAAATTATGTAAAAAATTTCATGGGTAAATTTTTAGAACCCAAAATAAATTTTCATGATATTATTAACAGACCTAAAATATACGTGGATAAAAAAATTTTAAGGAAGAAAATAAATAAAAAAAATATACTAGTAACAGGTGGTGGGGGTTCAATTGGTAGCGCTTTATGTTTTGAAATATTAAAACATGAACCAAAAAAATTATTTATATTAGACTCTTCAGAAATAAATTTGTTTAATTTCTTAAATAAAGTAAAAAATAATCAGAATTATGTAAAAAATAGAGTTAAGTTAGTATTAGGTGACTGTTCTGATTTAGGTTTTCTAAGCAACTATTTTAAGCATGAAACTTTAGACGAAATTTATCATGCCGCAGCATATAAACATGTGGGCTTTGGTGAAGAAAACCCCTATTCTATGATAAAGAATAATGTAATTGGAACAAACAACCTAGTTAATTATGCTATATTAAAAAAGATTAAAAATTTTATTTTTATTAGTTCTGATAAAGCTGTCAATCCCAAAAGCATTCTTGGTTATACAAAAAAACTAGGAGAAATAATTATAAATAATGCCAATATTCAAAATAAAAAAAATAAAATAAATTTTACCACTGTAAGATTTGGGAACGTTATTGGATCAAGTGGTTCTGTAATACCTTTGTTCCTAAAACAAATTTCTCAACAATCAGCTTTGACCGTTACTCACAAAAAAGTGAAAAGATATTTTATGTCTACTTCAGAAGCTGTACAACTCGTTATTAATTCATCCTATTTTAATCAATCAGGCAATAAAATATTTGCCTTAGATATGGGAACCCAAATTAGAATCTTTGATATAGCAAAGAGAATAATTAGATTAAGTGGATATACTATAAAAGATGAAAAAAATAAAAAAGGTGATATAAATATAAAATTGATTGGTCTAAAAAAAGGAGAAAAAATTTCTGAAGAAATAAGCTTAGGTCAGAATCTAAAAAAAACAGAACACCCGAAAATATTTATCTGTGAAGAAGAAATAAATAAGAATTCAGATATTAATATAAAAATTAACAATCTTAGAAAAATTTTAGACTCTAAAAATATTAAACTAATAAATTTAGTTAATTTTTTAAAAAATAGTATATGAAAAAAAAAGTACTTTGTTTTGATTTAGATAATGTAATTTGTGTAACCAAAAATAACAATTACAAAGCAAGCCTACCATTAATTAAAAATATTAAAATCATTAATCAATTATATAATAAAGGGCATATTATAAAAATTTTTACTGCAAGATATATGGGTAGAAGTAATGATAACAAGATAATAGCAAAAAAACTAGCTTCAAATTTAACAAAAAAACAACTAAAGAAATGGGGAGTAAATTATAATAAATTAATATTTGGAAAACCTTCTTATGATATATTTGTTGATGATAAAAATTTGTGCTATAAAAAAAACTGGAGATTAACTTTACAAAAAAAATTCTTATGAAAAAACTTTTAAATTACTTAGATGGATATAATAAAGAATTTCAAAGCTTATTATCGATGAATACTTTAGAACAAAAAAAAATTATAAAGTTATTTCATCAGGTAACAAAATTAGAGCTAAAAAATAAAAAAATAATTATTGCAGGCAATGGAGGGAGCGCTGCTATTGCTAGTCATTTTAGTGTTGATATGACAAAAAATGGTGGGATTAGATGTATAAATTTCAATGAAAGTGATTTGCTAACATGTTTTTCAAATGATTATGGGTATGAAAAATGGGTTGAAAAGTCATTATTATTTTATGCAGATAAAGGTGATGTTATAATATTAATATCATCTAGTGGAACTTCAAAAAATATCATTAATGCAGCTAAATTTGCAAAAAAAAATAAAAATTACGTTGTAACATTAACAGGTTTTTATGGAAAAAATCCTCTATCAAAAATTGGTGATTTAAACTTTACTGTTAATTCTAAAAATTATAATCTCATTGAAAATGTTCACCAATATATTTTGCTTTCATTAGTAGACTTGTCAACAAAGTTTTATTTAAAATGAAAATATTCTGTTTAACAACTGCAAATCATTATTTTGTATCCGTATAATTTCTAAATTTGCTTTAATTATATGTCATTAAATTTTTTATACCTTTTAATTATGGTGATTTGTGGGTTTTTTGCAAATATTATTATACTAAGACTTTATAAAAAAAAAAAATTTCTAATTGAAGCTTTAATTTTTTATATTTTTTTCTTTTTTGCAATAAACTTAATAGGATTAAATACATTAGATACTTATGAATTTATTTTATATTTTATATTCTACACTAGCATTTTTATTTCATATTTTTTTACAATGATAATGCCATTTGAAGGTAGCCCAAGCTTAAAAATTTTAGAATTAATACAAAAAGAAAAAAATATAAATAAAACTAGGCTCTTTAAAAATTTCAAAAAAACTAATTTTTTTGAGTCAAGGTTCAAGGATTTAAAAGAAAAAAAATATTTTGTATATAAAAGCAAATCTTTAAATTTAAGTAAAAAAAGCACTATATTATTAAAATTTTTTTTATTTTTAGAAAAAATACAAAGGTCCAAGGGCAGAAATGGATAATATTTATTTAACCAGCTTTGGTATATTAGTTTTTTCATTTGCGTTAATGATATTTTCTTATTTCTTGCAAACTATCAGTTTTAGAAATAATTTTATGACCAGCATAATTAGTTCCACAATTATTTCTTTTTTATTTTATTTTATAATGAGCTTAAGTTTTATAAATCAACCAGCATTAATTTTTTTTTGCTTTTTAACCCTAATAAATATTATCTATATTTTTTCTATAGTAATTTATACACCTAAAAGTTCAATTAGATTTAAAATATTAAATCTTTTATATTTAAAAAAAAAAATTAATTTT
>CABYUS010000032.1 GCA_902522225.1 uncultured Pelagibacteraceae bacterium | reverse complement strand
GGCGGGCAGAAATTTATAGTTAAGACCTTGGATAAAATTAAAAAATTAAGCAAGATTAAAAATGAAAAGAGGCTTAAATTTGATATTGAAGTAGATGGGGGAATTAATTTTCAAAATTCTAAAAATGTCATAAAGGCAGGTGCCAATATTTTGGTTTCTGGAACAACAATTTTTAAAGATAATAATGGTAATATTAAAAAGAATATAAAGAAACTTAAATTAGCTTAATTTAGTTAATGATAAATAAAAAAACATTTAATTTCTTAAACCAATTTAACTCTTTTTTTAACAATATTTTTAGAGATTTTTACCTTAATTCAAAATTTTATAACAATAAGATTTCCAAAATAACGAGTAGGACCTTAGAATATAAACCAAGTCTTAATCTCTTGGATTGTATAATTAATCAAGAAAATAAAAAAACAAAAGTTGAAGAACTTTATTTAAATTCAATTTGGGACTATAAAAATTCTAATCCAAATTCTGAAAAAAAACTTCATAGTTTTTTATGGTTATTTAGTCTTGATTTAAAGTCATCAAAAAATATTACACAGAATGTAATTTTAAATTGGATTAAAAAGAATGAAACTTATGACAAAAATAAATGGGAAATTGACACACTTTCAAAAAGAATAATATCTTGGATATCTTCAGCAAAATTAACTTACGAAGATAGTGATGAAAATTATAAGTATAGATTTAATTCAATGATACAAAAACAAATAAATCATCTTATCTATGAAATTAATAAATCAAAGTGGGTAGATGATAAAATGATTGGATGTGCTGCCATAATACTTGCTGGACTTGCATACAATGAAAAAGATAAATATTTAGCTTTTGGTCTAAATTTATTGAAAAAAATTATTAATATTTCATTTGATAAAGAAGGTTTCCCAAAAACTAGAAATATACAACAACTTATATTTTATTTAAAATACTTTGTATTAATAAGAGAATGGCTAAAAGAATCACAGGTGAATATACCTGAGTATTTAGATGAAATAATATTTTATCAGGGAAATTCATATAATCTATTTTGTGAAGGAAATGATAACAGTTTTTTATTTAATGGGAATAATCTATTTAAATTTAAAGAGTTAAGTAAATATTTATCAAATCATGGATATAAATTTTCGAATAATACGAATGAAATAGGAGGTTATGCAATTTTAAAAAATAAAAAGAATGCAGTTATTATGGATATTGGACCTTCACCAGATAGACAGTTCTCAAAGAACTACCAGAGTGGAGCGCTATCTTTTGAAATTTTATCAAACAATTATAAATTAATATCTAATTCAGGGTACTTCAAAAAAAAAAATCATAAATTAAATTCCATATCAAGATCATCTGCAGCTCAAAGTACTTTAATAATTGACAATCATTCATCCTGTAAAATAGATACAGTAAGTCATGAAGTAAAACAGGGATTAAGAATAATAAATAAAAAAGTCAAGCAAGAAAAAAACTATTGGAAAATTGTTTCGTCTCATGATGGATACTTAAAAAGATATGGTGTTATCCATGAGAGAAAGATTGAATTTTTTATAAAAGATAAAAAGTTTGTTGGTCACGACACATTATTTAAAAAAAGAAATCAAAAAAAAAATAATTTTGAAATAAGATTTCATATTTTACCCGAAACTAAAATAATGAAAACTCAAGATGAAAAGTCAATTTTAATTGATTTAAATGGAGAGGGATGGCGATTTTCTTGCCCAGGTCACTTGATTCATATTGAAACAGGACTATATTTTGGTAAGAAAAACACATTCACTGAAAACCAGAATTTTTTTATATCTGGGATAACGTCTAATGAAAACCAAATTATAAAATGGGTATTAAATAAAATTTAATGAGAAAAATAAAAAAAGCTTTAATTTCTGTTTCAAACAAACAAAATTTAAAAAAATTGTTAAGTACTCTTAAGAAATACAATATCGAAATCATTAGTTCTGGGGGAACTTTTAAAGAAATCAAAAAACTGGGTTATAAATGTATTGAAGTATCTGATTATACAAACTCACCAGAAATATTAGGTGGCAGAGTAAAAACGCTTCATCCTAAAATCCACGGTGGAATACTTAATATAAGAAGTAACAAAACTCATCAGAAAGACATTAAAGAAAATGAATTTGGAAAGATTGACTTAGTAATTGTAAATTTCTACCCTTTTGAAAAAATAATACAGTCATCAAATAACCATGACAAGATTATAGAGAATATTGATATTGGTGGGCCAACATTAGTTAGATCAGCCGCTAAAAACTTTAAGTATGTTACTGTCATAACCAATCCTGATCAATATTCAGAACTAATCAAGCAGATGAGATTTCTAAATGGAAGTACCTCTTTTGAATTTAGAAAAAAACTTTCAAGTGAAGCATTTTCAGATACAAGTTACTACGACTCGCTTATATCAAATTATTTTAATAAAATTAATGGTATTGAATTTCCAAAGAAAAAGGTTATTGGCTCAAAAATAATAGATAAATTTAGATATGGAGAAAATCCACATCAACAGGGTGCCCTATATTCCAACTCTGATAATTTTAAACTAAAACAACTAAGTGGAAAACAATTAAGTTATAATAACTACAATGATATATTTGCAGCACTTGAAATAAGCAAATCTCTTCCAAAAAATACTGGTACTGTAATTATAAAACATACAAATCCTTGTGGTGTATCTATAGTTAAAGATAAATTAAAAAGTTTTTCAGCAGCTTTTAAGTGTGACCCTAAAAGTGCATTCGGAGGCATAGTCTCATGTAACTTTATTATGAGTAAAAAAGTTGCATTGGAGGTTCAAAAAATATTTCTAGAGGTAATTATTGCTAACGGGTATGAGAAAGAAGCATTGAAAATTTTAAAAAAGAAAAAAAATTTACGAATAATAGATGCTAAAGATTTTAAACCAGTTGAAACTAAAAGTGTTGTCTCAAATTTAGACTCTTCATTACATCAATCGATAGATAATATAATATTTAATAAAAATAATTTTAAAGTTGTTTCAAAGGTTAAGCCAAGCTCTAAACAATTTAGAGATTTAATTTTTGCTTTCAATATATGCAGATTTACAAAATCTAATGCAATTGTTTTAGCGAAAGAGTTGAATACTATTGGGATTGGTTCAGGTCAACCAAGTAGACTAGATAGTTGTAAAATTGCAGTAGATAAAATGAATAAATTTCAATCAAAAAATATCAATGATATTGTTGCTGCCTCAGATGCTTTTTTTCCTTTTGTAGACGGAATAGAAAAATTAGTTCAAGCTGGAGCTACAGCAATTGTACAACCTTATGGATCTATAAGAGACAAAGAAATAATTAAATTTGCAAATCAGACTAAGGTTGCTCTAGTTTTTTCAAAAACAAGACATTTTAAGCACTAAATAATTTTATCAATTTTTGCAGCTAAAACAAAATCACTTTCATGAAGACCACTTATTGCATGTGTAAAAATCTTTATCTTTGCATAACCCCACCCAAACCATATATCAGGATGATGCCCTTCTTCTTCAGCTAAATTTCCAACCTTACTAACAAAATTTTGGCTATCAACAAAATTTTCAAATTTAAATTCTTTAATTAAATAGTAAATTTTATCTTCATTTGATTTTACATTCCAACCATCAACTTTTTTTAAATATTTATGTATTTCGGTAGTATCAAAACTTGGAATGCCACCTTCGCAAGGAACACATTTCTTATCTGCTAAATCGCTCATAATTTTCCTATTCTTGGAGCGGGCAATGGGACTCGAACCCACGACCTTCTCGTTGGCAACGAGACGCTCTACCACTGAGCTATGCCCGCATTTATTTATGTATTATAGATCAAGGTTTTTTAAAGGCAAAGGGGAATCTTTGAAATAATGTCTATAAGGTTCAAATCTTTTTTTATTATACTTATAAATTTGTTTTCTTATTTGAATATTACTAGCTGTTTTAGATAACAAATCTTCTCTTTTATAAAAATCTAACGCTTTTTCACTCCATTCTATATCACAAAACGATAGTAATTTTTTTGAAATGGTTTCTGGATCGTTTGTTAGTTCTTCAAGATCAATTGCAAGTATTTTATTAGGAAATTTTTTTTTATAAATATCAAGAAAACTATTATGATTATCAATATATTTAATTATATCTTCTAATGAATGTGACCAGGCTAATTGTGAAAAAAATTGCTGATAAATAGCTATTAAATTATCAAATCTATTCCTTTGACAATTTATTATTTTAGAATCTGGAAAAATATTGAATATAAGATCAGCAAAGAAAATATTTTCCAAAGATTTATCGATAAATACATTTCCACCTAAATTTAACTCTTCATATAATCTAATAACCTCCTTCTCGTAATCATCCATACTAATTTCAAGATCAGATTTTATACTTTTATTATTAAATAATTGTTTTCCTTTGATATTTACCAAAGCTTTATTAATTACAGCAGTTTCACCTCCATTCATAATATTCTTGCTTGCTGAACAAATAATACTTTCTACTAAAGTAGTGCCTGATCTAGGCAAGCCTATAACAAAGATAGGAGATAAATTATTTTTTATTTTATTTGATCCTGTAAATTTTATATTCTTTAAAATATTAGGAATACTTTCAAGCCAATACTTTTTAATTAATTCATTATTTATATTAGATTTATAAAAATATTGATGGCCTTTTGATAAAAAATCAAGCTCTTTAATAATATTTTTTTTATCTCTTTCATTTTTAGCAAGTAAAAAATATCCATTAGATTTGCTGAGATCTGATAACTTTTTGTTAATTTCAAGTTGTTTCGTAATGAATTCTATATCAGAGTCTTTAATTATGTCATCTTCAATACGATTTAATTTATAATAATATTCAAACTTAAATTTATCTAGTTTTATTGACTTAATATAAAATTTTTTAGCTTCATTTAGTTTTCCCATTTGTTCAAACATAGTAGCTAAATTAAAAACTGGAGTGCTATATTTTGGATTTGCGGTAGATGATTTTTGATAATATTTTATTGCTTCTTTTATCTGATTATTTTTTGAGTAAATATTACCTAAATTATTTAAGGCAACATAATTATTAGGATTAATTTTGATTGCTTTCTTCAAATAAATTTTTGACTTAACTAAATTATTTTTTTGTGTGTATATCTGAGCAATTGTTAATAGAATATTAGAACTTTTCTTATCTTTTTTTG
>CABYUS010000031.1 GCA_902522225.1 uncultured Pelagibacteraceae bacterium | reverse complement strand
AAATATTATTATTGTTTCAAGTATTGACATAAGAGTTAATAAAACTTTATTAATGTGTTAATAGTGTGTCCAATTTGAAATAATTTAAGTTTATTGTTGTAAACAAGTGTTTATTTAAACTTTTGCAATTGATTTGTAATCAATAGGTCCGCGGTTCGAATCCGTGCGGGGGCACCATCACTCAATAAATTCAACAATAATTTTTTTACAAAGTTAAATTTTTACTAATTTTCTTAATTGATTGTGCCAGGATTGGACCAGTATTGTGCCACGATCAAGTAGTCCTTTAAAAATACTATTTATATTTTTCGAATGCTTTATTAATCCAATATTGATTTCTAATTTCTGGTGTATCTATCAAACTTTTACAAAACTCACCGTACTCAAGAAATAAAACTGACATATTTGTAAAATCATTATTTATAGATTTTAACATTTCATTAATTAAGATTTTAGATCTTGCAAGCATTGCCTCATTAGTCAAACCTGCATCTACCCCATAGCTAAATGCTAATTGACTAGCTAACTTTGAGCTATCAACAAAATTTTTTACTTTAGCCGGATCTGAATCATTAGTCTTTAATGCTTCAGACATAATTAAAAAATAATGCTGGCAAGCGTTATAATCCATAGATAAATTGTTATAAATGTAATAATTTCTTTTTTGATCAACTGTTTCGCCATAAACATTGCTAACTAACAACAAACCCAGAACCACGATCCCTAAAAGTTTTTTCATTTAATGATTTGTATATGCATCCGGATAGTTGGTTAAATGTTCATCTGAAATTGGTATCATCACAGCACTCTCTAAAACAGCACCTGCTTCTTTTCTTTTCTCAGCAAGTTCCTTATCATCTTTAAAAGCTTGAAGTGCTTCCATGTTTGGAAACTGCATTACTGTATGAAGTTTTGTTGAGTCATCTTTTTGTGTACCTGCAAAAACAAATTTTATTCCATGCTCTTTTAATTTTCCATCCTGTGCATAGACCATCTCTTTCCATGTTTTAAATCCTTTAGTAATTGTAATTTCACCTTTTACTAATATTGCCATATGAATCTCCTTATTTAATCATTAAAACACTACCACTGTGCCCAGAGTGTGACCAGATTAAAAATATTTTAGAATTATTGTTGCAAACAAATGTTTATTTAAACTTTAGCAATTGATTTGTAATCAATAAGTCTTAATTTGACTCCATTTTCTTTAATTTTCTCCTTAACATAGGAGACAAGCTCTTAAACCATTTTGCTTCACCACCAGACTCGGGTAAGATTGCACCATATTCAATCATTTGAGAAGGTGTTAGATCAATTACATATACCCATATCTGTGTTTCATTTAATTTTGAATTTTTAATTAAGGTATTTTTTAAATCTAAAATTAATTTCTTTTTAATTTTAGCACTACGACCAGATCTGATTTGTCCATGTAAAAAAAGTTGTGGTTCTCTAACTTTTTTACCGCCCATATAATGATCATTATTTTTGGTTTTATTGAAAATTACTTGTGCAAAATATGTGTTAGCACCAGTTACTAAGTTGTGTACTCTTGTAATACCTTTAGCGATTTGAACTTTGGTTTTTGTCTGTAATTTAAAGTTCGAATGTGTAACTGTATAAGTAGGCATTATTTATAAAATTTACTATGAAATAACTGTATTTTCAATTATATTGAAAAACAATAAAGGGGTGTCGTAATTGACTGAGATTATACCCTCATAACCTGTCCGGTAATTCAGAAAGGGAAAACATGGAACAAATAAATATTTTAAGCCAATCATCTGCAATCATTTTAACTTTAGTTATAAGTATTACTTTTTTAATTTTGGGTGTTATTTATTCAAAAAAATATCAAGGATTAAATAATTACTTAGTCGCAAATAGGTCAATTGGAACTTTTTCGTTAACCACAAGTTTAATTGCTTCAGCATTAGGAGCATGGATATTATTTGGTCCAGCTTCAGCAGCAACTTGGGGTGGTATAGGTGCAGTAATTGGGTATGCATTAGGTACTGCGTTTCCACTTTTTATTTTAATTTATTTGGGAAAAAAATTTAGAACTTCATATCCAAAAGGTAAATCTTTAATTGAAGTAATACGTTTAAGATTTGGAACAAAACTATTTAAGTTGATTATGTTTTTATCAATTTTTTATATGACAGTTTTTTTAATAGCAGAAGTAACTGCTGTATCAATTTTAATAAATTATATTTCAGGTACAGCCTTGTGGATTACAGCCTTAATTGTTGTTACTAGTTCTCTTCTATATACTTTGTATGGTGGGTTAAGGGCGTCAATTTTTACTGATAATATTCAATTTATAGTATTTGGTTTACTTTTATTGATATCATTTTCATATCTAATTTTATTTAATTCAAATGAATTTAATTTTGAATTTATAAAAATTAATAAACCTCATTTATTAAGCTCAAGTTATTTACCAAATTTTACTGCTGGATTAACTTTTTTTATAGCAGTTGCTGCTACCAATTTATTCCATCAAGGTAATTGGCAAAGAGTTTACGCGGCTAAAAATAATAAAGTTTTGACAAACAGTTTAATTATTTCTTTTATAATCATAATTCCAATTGTATTTTTTATGGGATTTAGTGGACTTGTTGCTAGTTCACAAGACTTAGCAATTATCCCTGATTTAGCTTTCTTTTCATTGTTATTTAAAGAGCAGGCTTTAATGTTATCAATAATTGTACTTATTTTAGCAATTTCCCTAACAGTAAGTAGTATTGATACTCTTATCAATGCAATTTCTAGTCTAATTATTATTGATGGTAGTAAAATAATTAAATTTAAAGGAGATTATTTAAAATTATCTAAACAGATAATAATTATATTGTCATTAATTTCATTTTTTGTTGCTTCTAAAGGATTAAGTATTTTGTATTTATTCTTATTAGCAGATCTATTTTGTTGCGCTGCAGTCTTAAGTGTATTTTACAGTTTCTATTCAAAATCATTTAATGAGAAAAAAGCCTATATATCAATTATAATTGGATTAATTGGGGGTATTCTTTTATTCCCAAGTCCAGATTTTTCAAAATCACTATTGGTTGGAATAATTTTACCTTCTCAATTATTTCCTGCATTTATCTCACAATCATTACTGTTTTGCTCATTTGTAGTGGCTACTTTCTTACCAATTATTTCTTGGAGGATTAAATAAATTAATTTCTTTTAAATTTTTTGAAAGAAAATTTTTTAGGTCTTTTTCTATTTTTAAATTTTTTCTTTTTAAATTTGAAGTTTTTATTCTTATCAAATCTATTTTCATTTTGATTTGAGCTATCTGGTTTATTTTTTTCAAATTTAAATTTCTTTTTTTTATAAAATTTGACATCTCTTGAATCTGTTTTATCAGATTTGAATTTTTTTCTTTTATTAAATCTATTATTAGTTTTACTAGAATTATTCTTAAATGATCTATTTCTCTTATTAAAATTTTTACCAGAAGTTTTTTTAAAATTTTCCTCTAATTTAAAGTTTGGATTGATTAGTTTTTGAATTTCACGCCACATGTATCGATCATGATTTGTTAAAAAGGTAAGGGCAGAACCTTCTTTGCCAGCTCTACCAGTTCTTCCAACTCTGTGAATATAATCTTCAGGCACTTGAGGCAGATCATAATTAATAACATGTTGAATTAGTGGTATGTCTAATCCTCTTGAAGCAACATCAGTGGCAACTAATATTCTATTTTTTCCATTTCTAAATCCTCTAATAACTCTGTCTCTTTTACTTTGTCTTAAATTACCATGAATAGCTTCTGCTGAGTAATCATCAAATTTTAATTTTTTGACCATTTTGTCTGCACCATGTTTTGTTTTAACAAAAACTAATACAGAGCCTTTTCTTTCATGTAATTGATTTATTAATTCTTCATACTTTTTATCTTGAGTTATCTGATATGTTTCTTGTTTTATTTTTTCTATAGGTGTAGATAGCGAACCAACTGAAATTCTTTCTGGGCTATTTAAATATTTTTCTGAAATTTTTAAAATATTGTTTGGTAATGTTGCAGAAAACAACATTGTTTGATGATTTTTTGGTATAAATTTTAAAATCAACTCTATCTGTGGAGTAAATCCCATATCTAGCATTCTATCTGTTTCGTCTAAAACCAAGTAATTTACCTTTGATAAATTTAAACTTCTTCTTTTTAAATGATCGTTAATTCTTCCTGGCGTTCCAACAATTATCCTTGCTCTCTTATTTAACTGTCGCAACTGCCTTTGCATACTTTCACCTCCGATCAAAAGTGCGTTACCTATTTTGATATCTCTTGATGTAAGATTTGTTACAGTGTTCATTACCTGGGATGCAAGCTCTCTAGTGGGACAAACAATTAAACCCATGGCATTCTTATCAAGAATTAATTTATTAATTAAAGGGATTGTAAAAGCTAGGGTTTTACCAGTTCCTGTCTGAGCAGTTCCAAGAATATCTTTTCCTGTTAATGCAACAGGTATTGATTTAACTTGAATTGGAGTTGGTGTAACAAAATTTGCATATTTTATTACGTTTTTAAGTTTGTTATCAATTTTTAGTTCATTAAAATTTTGCATTTTTGATTTTATATAAGAGAATACAACTAACACTTATATACTTTGATAATAAATACAATTAATCTTTTAGATGTATTTTGAGTTATAATTGTACAAAAATGGTCATTTTGATTTTATATAAGAAAATAAAACAGAATCTCAATTTACTTTTTTTTCTTTTTTTCAATTCTTTCTGAAAGAATTGTTAATAAGCTCCTATTATTAATTCTTAAATTACTTTCTTCCACTTCATCAATTTTGTTATATTCATTTCTGTCATCATCTGGTAAATCATATGCACCTCTAATTTCTTTTTCTGGATTATTTTTTCTATAATTGTATAAATATTTTTCTCTAGAAGTTCCTAAGTTTTCAAATATCTTCTCTATATCTTTAGTCAAAAAAATATTTGTATTAGAAATTGTAATATTAAAACTTAAGTTATTCAATTCTTCTACATTTTTAACTCTGGTTCCAATATTTTCATCAAAACTAACATGTATATCTGATAATTTTTTAAGGTCTTTTAATTTTTTAAAATCAATTATTATTGGATCCTTTGCGTTTTTTTCTCTTTTCATTTTCTCTTTCTGATACAATGAATTATTGTCTGAACTATATTCGTATTTAATGTCACATCCTTTATTACAATCAATTTCTAACTTCAAATTTTCAATATTTTTAAATTTTGAAATTGATTTTAAATACCATTCATGAGCCAAATAAAGTCTGTCCTTGTCATAATTGCACCATATCTCCAGCTCACTTAAATCTAGGTTAATAAAGTTTAAAAACTTTTCAATATCAACGTCAATCTGTTGTTGTGAACCAAATCTTGGAAACATAATTCTCAATTTTTTTAATTTTTTTGAATTTTTTAAAAAATGAAAATCATTTTCAGTCAAAGGTTTTTGTACTATTCCATCATCTGGGTTCATATCCTCTGTAATCATGCAAGGGTTGATGATTTCTAACTCTTCTAAACTATCAAGATTATTGAGATTTTTGATCAAGGATTGATCAATTATATTAATTTTTAATTTTTTTAATTTTTTGAGTTTATTAAAATTTTTTAAATCAACATCAGTCGTATTCCATCTAGTTTCATCATGATTTAAAGTTTTACCTATGCTTAAATCTATATCTTCTAACTCAGAAGAATTTTCAATATTTACAACATTTAATTCTCTATTTTTGTTAGATATTGGGTGTGGCAAATCTATCTCAATTTTTTTTAATTTTC
>CABYUS010000030.1 GCA_902522225.1 uncultured Pelagibacteraceae bacterium | reverse complement strand
GCTTCTTTATGCGGACAGTTTTTTAGGGAGAAGTTTAGTTGGTAAAATATCTCAAGGAACAGCAAAAGCAAATCAGCAAATAAAAGCTATTAATCTTCAAGGAGAAAAAATTGACGAAGGAAGATTAACAAAAATATTTAGATATGAAGGAACTAAGAAGGTTCCAATTGAAGTTGGTGAAGCCGGTGACATAGTAGTTATTGCAGGACTAGAAAAAGCAAACGTCGCCGATACAATTTGTGATTTAGAGGTAACAACACCAATACCAGCAACGCCTATTGACCCACCAACAATGTCAATTACAATAACTGTTAACAGTTCTCCTTTGGCTGGAACAGAGGGAAAAAAATTAACAAGCACACAAATTAGAGACAGACTAATTTTAGAGGCTCAAAATAATGTTGGGATCAACTTTTCTGAGAATTCAGCAAATGATGCTTTTGAAATAAGTGGTCGTGGTGAGTTAATGCTAGAAATTTTGTTAACTCAAATGAGACGTGAGGGATTTGAAATGACAGTAAGCCCACCAAAAGTTTTATATCAAAAAGATGATAATGGTTACAAACTTGAACCGATGGAAGAAATTACAATGGATTTAGATGAAGAGTATTCATCTAAAGTTATCGACTCAATGAATAGAAGAAAAGGAAAACTCATTGAACTTAAAGATACAGGAAAAAATAAAAAAAGATTAATTTTTCAAGCTCCAACAAGAGGGCTAATGGGTTACACAAGTAGATTTCTAACACTAACAAAAGGTAATGGAGTAATTAACAGACTATTTCATTCTTACGGAAAATTTGAAGGAGATATGGAGGGAAGAAGGAATGGAGCTTTAATTTCAATGGAACAAGGTAAAGCTGTTGCATTTGCAATATTTAATCTTCAGGCAAGAGGAGAAATGTTCGTAACTCATAATGATCCTGTGTACGAAGGGATGATAGTTGGTTTAGCCCCAAAACCAGGAGATATGATAATTAATGTTATGAAAGGAAAAAAATTGACAAATATGAGAACGCAAGGCACTGATGAAAATGTGGTTCTAACTCCAGTAAGAAAAATGTCTATTGCTGAACAACTTAGTATGCTTAATAGTGATGAGTCTTTAGAAATCACGCCAAAATCATGTAGATTAAGAAAAGCAATACTTAATCCGCATGAAAGAAAAAAAAGTGAGAAGTCTGGAAGTGTTGCTTAATTATCTAAGATTTCCTCAAAACTTTTAAAATCTCCAATTTTAAAAATAATTGCATCTTCTTTTTTAAAACCATATTTTTTAGCATTATTTTTAAACCTTAATCTTGGCTCCATTATTGGTTCCAGTGATAATACAAAAGTACCCCAATGCATACCTATTACTTTTTTGCTTTTTAAATCTTTTGCTATACTCAATGCTTCCTCTGGATTTGTATGATATGATGATTTGTCTTTAATTGGTGATAATGGATAAAAATTATATGCTCCAATATTAATCAATGTTAAATCTATAGGTCCATATTTGTTACCTAAATCTTTATAAATATTACCAACTCCAGTATCACAAGCAAAAAGAATTTTTCTATTTTTATATTCAATTAAAAAATTACCCCAGAGCGTTTTATTAGTATCGGTCAAACTTCTTTTTGACCAATGGACTGCTGGCAAAAAAGTTATCTTTAAATTTTCGTTTATTTTAATTGTATCATACCAATCCATTTCGTTAACGTCATCATATCCACTTTTTGTAAAGTATTTTCCAAGTTTTAAAGGTAACATTACTTTAGCATCTTTAAATGGAAATTTTCTGATTGTTGTCATGTCTTGATGATCATAATGATTATGTGTTAATAAGAATAAGTTTGTTTTCGGGATTTCCTCTAAATCTAAAGCAGGCTTTGTAAATCGTTTAGGTCCAAAAACTAAAGGTCCAGCGTTTTTTGAAAATACAGGATCTGTTATAATAGTGATATCTCCTAACTTAATTAAAAAAGTTGCGTGGCCAATCCAGCCTATGTAATCCTCATTTTTAAGTTTATCTAAATCGGATAATACCTTATTTTTTGGAACTACATGTTCGTCTGGAATTGTCATATCTAATTTTTTCTTTTCCTTATTAAATATTTTAAATGACCATTTAAAATTAGAATTTCTCTCTGGGGAACCCGCAGGATTTCTAAAAGTTCCATCTGGTAAATGATGATATGGTTTTTTTTCAGCTAATGACATTGTTGTTAAAATATTGAATATTATTGTAAATGCAACGAGGTATTTATGTGTGGATTTAAAAGACTAGAGACTATTTTTTCTTTTCAAGCCCAAGCTTTTTACTATGTCTTAATCTTAATATCACAATGGCAACTGCAATAAATACTATTGCCAAAGCTTCATACATTAATTGTGTTGCATCCATCTCTTTTCCCTGAAGAATTATAAATCTAGCAAGTGCAGTAATGGCTATAAAAAGTGGAAGTGTAATATTAATTGACTGTTCTGCCCAAAAGACCCTTATCATCGCAAGTACCTCTAAGTACAGAAACATTAATAATAAATCCGCAAGACTAACACTACCATTTTCGATCATTGTTTTAACTTCCAAACCGATTGCAACGATTGTGCTAATTAAGATTAAAATTAATACTAGTAACTGTAAATTTTTTACGAATTTTTCCATTTTTCAAATATACTATAATCTATACTTATGAGAATACTTTTATCAATCATAATAAGCTCTATAATTACAATTAATTCTCACGCTGATATAAATAATTACAAAAATCTCAATTTTATTGAAATGGATGTTGTTCATAATGATAAGATTGTTGGTTTCAATAATTTTTATTTTCAAACTCAAGGTGAAACCTTCATTGTCAAAAATGAAGTATATTTTTCTATTTTAGTGCTAGGAGTTGAAGTTTTTAAAGTGAAAAGCAATACAGAAGAAGAATATAAAAACAATCAGTTAATAAGTTTTAAATCTACAACATTTCAAAATAAAAAAGAGAAATATGTAAGGATAAATTACAAAGAAGACGCTGGTAATTTTATCATAGAAGGGTCTTCTTATAGTGGAGAAGTCTCTGCAGATACTCTTTTGGGAAATTGGTGGAATGCAGATATTTTGAAAGCTGATAAACAAATCAGTCCACTTTCAGGTAGCATTAAAAAGCAGGTTGTGAGCTTCATTGGGGATGAAAAAATTCTCTTAAACGGAAATCATTTTTATACAAGTAAATATACAATAAAATCTAAAGATGAAAATTTACCAGATGATAAGAAGCTAAATTTTAAAATTTGGATTGATAAAACAAGCAAAATAATTGTCAAAGTTGCCTATAATCGACTAGGCAACTGGGAATATAGAATAAAAAAAGTTAATTAAAACTGCTCAGATTCAGTTGAGTCTTTCATTGCAGTCGTAGAGCTTTTCCCTCCACTTATAGTATTAGATACCGAGTCAAAATATGAAGTTCCAACCTCTCTCTGGTGTTTAACACTAGTATAACCATCTTTTTCTCTAGCAAATTCTTTATCTTGTATTTTAGAATATGCTGACATGCCTTCTGATTTATATTTTTCTGCTAATTCAAAAATGGCAATGTTCTGAGCATGAAAACCTGCAAGAGTTATGAATTGAAATTTATATCCCATGTCGCTTATTTTTTGTTGGAATGTTGCAATTTCGCTGTCAGACAAATGTTTTTTCCAGTTAAAAGATGGTGAACAGTTATAAGCTAATAATTTTCCAGGAAACTTTGCTCTTATAGCGTCTGCAAACTTTTTAGCTTCTTCAAGGTTTGGAGTTGCTGTTTCACACCATATAAGATCTGCATATTCAGCATAAGCTAATCCTCTTGATATTGCTTGCTCTATTCCTGGTTTAACGTAATAAAAACCTTCAGGAGATCTTTCACCAGTTAAAAATGGTTTATCATTTTCATCGTTATCGTTTGTAATAAGTTTAGCAGCATTAGCATCTGTTCTTGCTAAGATTATAAGTGGTACATTAGCGATATCTGAAGCTAATCTTGCAGATTTTAAATTTCTAACCGCCTGTCCAGTTGGTACTAATACTTTTCCTCCCATATGACCACATTTTTTTTCACTTGCTAATTGATCTTCAAAGTGAACGCCTGCAGCACCTGCTTTTATAAATTTTTTAGTTAATTCAAAAACATTCAATGGTCCACCAAATCCTGCTTCGCCATCAGCAATTATTGGTAACATATAATCAACTCTATTTTCAGATTTCATGTCCCCATCCATAATTTCCATATGTTGAATTTGATCAGCCCTTATCAAAGCATTATTCATAGACTCAACCAATTTTGGAGCACTGTCATAAGGATATAGTGATTGATCAGGATACATTTCGCCTGCACTATTGGCATCCGCTGCTACTTGCCATCCACTTAGATAAATAGCTTTTAAACCTGCCTTTGCATGTTGAACCGCGTGATTTCCAGATAAAGATCCTAAAGTATTTACATAGTTCTCAGTATTTAATAATTCCCAAAGTTTTTCTGATTGATTTTTGCACATGGAGTATTCAATCTTAATTGAACCTCTTAATCTCTCTACCTCTTCGGGTGAATAATCTCTTTTAATGCCCGCAAACCTTTTTAAGTCGTAAGATACTTTTTTTTCTGAACTCATTATTCCTCCCTATAGAATATTTAAGATGTTTTAAGAAAAGAAAAGTGGATAGATGTATTAGTTTGAGTTGTTATATTCGTTTGTAAACTCGTTCATTCCACTTGATCCCCAATCACAATGGTCATCTCTTAAGTATATCCCTGATTGGTTTTGATCATTTTGGAACTCTTTAGATGCAATTTGAGACTTATTTTCTTGATTTTTTTTGTTAATTCTGTTGTCCATAAATGATGATATAATTTACAATGTTTACAAAATCTATAAAAAACATTCATTTTACTTGTAAATTGAGTTAATTTTTTGTAAATTTAAATTTACAAAATTTACAAATAAGTGAATAGTATGCAAATAAATCAAATAATTGGCGGCAAAATTAAAATGTTTAGAAAGAAATTAGGCCTTCAAGCAAATAAATTAGCAGAACAATTATCAATATCCGCCAGTTATTTAAATCTTATAGAAAGTGGAAAAAGAAATATTGATGCTGATTTATTAGTTAAAGTTTGTCAAGAGTTAAGAATTGAATTATCAGATCTCAAAAGTGATAAAGACATAGATTTAAAAAATTCAAAGATTGCAATAACTAAATTTTCCAAAACTAGAGATATTAATAAATTAGATTTAAAGATTGGACCTAAAATTAAAGCTTTTAGAAGACAGCTGGGTCTTCAAGCAAATAAATTTGCTGAACAAATTAATATTTCACCTAGTTATTTAAATTTAATCGAAAGTGGAAAAAGAAAAATTGATGGTGATTTATTAATAAATATTAGTAAAGAATTAAGAGTTGAACTATCTGACTTGACTAGCAAAAGTGACATTAATTTAGAAAATAATATTTCAGAAATACTTGCAGACGAACTTTTTGAGGATTTAGATATTTTAGGTCCAGAGGTAAAAGATTTAGTAAACACTAATCCTAAGATCGCAAAAGCTTTAATTAAATTAGGAGATAATTATAAAAAAAAAGATCACGAAATTATTAATAGAGTTGAAAATTTATCTGGAAAAATAATTGATAGTAGAAAAGCTGCTTTTCCAGGTGAAGTTGTATCAGACTTTCTGCAAGTAAATAACAACTACTTTTCAAAATTAGAGGAATTTGCGAATTTAATATTCGAAAAAGTTCAACAAAATAAAAGAACTAGATATATAGCTTTATGTGATTTTCTTAAATCAGAATATAAAATAAATGTAATAGATGTTATTCCAGAAGAAGGAAAACCCTTTTCAAAAATTTTCGATAAAAAAAATAAAGAACTTTTACTATCAGACTATTTATCACTCGAAACTAAAAAACTTCATGCAGCTGCTCAAATCGCACAAGAAGGAGCAAGTGAGGAAATTAATAACTATCTTTCATCATTTAAATTTCCATCTGAAGAATCAAGAAAATTAACAAAAGTATCTTTATTAAATTATTGTGGAGCAGCTATTTTGATGCCTTACAAACTTTTTCATTCTGAATGTAAGCAATTAAAGTATGATCTTGAGCTATTACAAAATACATTTGCAACCTCTTTTGAACAAGTTGCTCATAGAGTGACTTGTTTACAAGATCCTTCTTTACCAGGTATACCTTTTCATTTTTTAAGAGTTGATGTAGCCGGCAATATTTCAAAAAGATTCTCACTTTCAGGTATTGAAATACCAAGATATGGGGGTGCTTGTCCTAGATGGAATGTTTATTCAGCTTTTACAAGACCAGGTGTAATTCAGGCTGCAGTAAGTAAAATGACAAATGGTGAAAAATATGTTTGTATTGCAAGAACAGTTGAAAAAGGAGTAGGCAGATTTGGAAAATCTAAAAGCATATTATCAATTGGTCTTGGTTGTGAAGCTAAGTATGCGAAAGATTTTGTTTATACTGAAAATATAGATTTATCTGATAAAAAAACAGAAATCCCAATTGGTGTTTCTTGTAGAACATGTGATAGACTTGACTGCTCACAGAGAGCATTTCCACCATTACACAAAAAATTTGATGTAGATATAAATAATAGAGGTGTATCGGTTTACGTAAACGAATAAGAACTTCAAGTTTTGCTCTTGGATCTCTCTTTAGCAAGTAAATTAGTTAAAGAATCCACCATAATATCTGATGCTTTAAATATTTCTGAACTCTTAAATTCGTGAGTAACATTTTTTTCTGAATTAGATTTATCTTCAATGATTATTCCTTCATCTGGGTTATTATTTTTTATGTAAATCAATAATAACCATTGATCATCATTTGATTCATCCCATTTAATAAAAATTTCTCCTGTTTCAAACCTTCTATCAATACACCTGAAGATCGACATTTTTCTAGTGATATGCCGTTTATTAAGTTGAAAAACTAAACTATTGGCGCTTCTATAAAAACTTTCTAAACAAAACTCTACTTTTTGTCTTTCTATTCTATGCTCTCTCTCTTTTTGAAGGAGATCTTCTCTATCATCTCCTTCTTTAACTTTAATTCCTAA
>CABYUS010000029.1 GCA_902522225.1 uncultured Pelagibacteraceae bacterium | reverse complement strand
CCTTTATCTTTAGTTTCATTGTAAAATGAAACATTTCCTGAAACCACTGGAAAGTTAAGAAACTCACTTGCCTCAGTTATGCCCTGTACACACTCAACAAATTCACCCATATTTTTTTCTTTTTCAGGGTTTCCAAAATTTAAACAATTAGTTATTGCAATAGGTTCCGCACCTACAGAAATTAAATTTCTCCAACTTTCACAAACAATTTGTTTTCCTCCAGTTAAAGGATGAGCGTAACAGTATACTGCAGAAGAGTCTATGGATGCTGCAACTGCTTTTTTAGTACCATGTATTCTTACTACTCCAGAATCACCTCCAGGTTTTTGAATTGTGTCTCCCATTACAGTGTGATCATATTGATTCCAAACCCACTGTTTGTCAGCAATGTTTGGATTGTTAAGAATTTTTTTTAAGCAATCTTTTAATTTTAGAGATTTATAATCTTGATTTTTAAAATTAATTTTCTGTGGAAGTTTGGTTTTTTTCCATTTTCTGTCATATAGTGGTGCATTCTCTGCCAAAAAATCAAGTGGGATCTCTGCAACTTTTTCATTGTTAAAAAATATTTCAATATTTTTACTATTTGTAGTTTTACCTATTACAGCGAAATCCAAATTCCATTTATCAAAAATTTTTTTTGCTTTTTCTTCTTGACCATTCTCTAAAACTATTAGCATTCGCTCTTGGCTTTCTGACAACATTATTTCGTAAGGTGTCATTTCTTGTTCTCTGCAAGGAACTTTATTAAGATTTAATTCAATTCCTAATTTTCCTTTAGATGCCATCTCAACACTAGATGATGTTAAGCCAGCTGCTCCCATATCTTGTATTGCTATAATTGAGTCTTGTGCCATTAATTCTAAACATGCCTCTAAAAGTAGTTTTTCTGTGAAAGGGTCTCCAACTTGAACTGTTGGTTTTTTTTCCTCTATTTGGTCATCAAAAACTGCAGATGCCATGCTTGCCCCATGTATTCCATCTCTTCCAGTTTTTGACCCTACATATATTACTGGTTTGTTAATCCCTGCCGCTTTGGAGTAGAAAATTTTTTTTTTATTTACCAAACCTAATGTCATAGCATTTACTAAAATATTTCCATTATAAGATTCATCAAAGGTTGTTTGACCACCTATTGTAGGAACGCCAATACAGTTTCCATAGCCACCAATTCCCTTAACTACACCTCTTAAAAGGTTTTTTGTTTTCTTATGTTGAGGTGATCCAAAATGTATCGAATTTAGGTTTGCAATTGGTCTTGCGCCCATTGTAAAAACGTCTCTCATTATACCCCCAACACCAGTAGCTGCACCCTGATAAGGTTCTATAAATGATGGATGGTTGTGGCTTTCAATTTTGAATACAATTGCATCTTCATCACCAATATCAATTACACCAGCGTTTTCACCTGGTCCTTGAATTACTTTCTCACCTTTTGTGTGTAAATTTTTTAAATGTTTTCTTGAGGATTTATAAGAGCAATGTTCATTCCACATTGCTGAAAATATTGCAAGCTCAGTGATATTTGGAATACGTTTAAGAAGTTCGCATATTTTTTTATATTCATCTCGTTTAAGGCCATGATCTATAGCGATTTTCTCATTTACTTGAGTCATTTTAAATTACCTAAAAGATTTTCAAAAAAAAATGAACCATCTTCTCCTGATAAATATTTATCAATCATCCTTTCAGGATGTGGCATCATGCCAAGTATATTTTTTTTCTTATTAAAAACACCAGCAATATTATTCAGGGCACCATTTGGATTACTAGCTTCATTACTTTGACCATTAGCATCACAATATTTAACTGCTATTTGTGAATTATCTTGAATTGATTTAAGCTCATCCAATGAACAAAAATAATTACCTTCATTATGAGCTATATGAAGCTCTAAAATTTCTTTTTTAATATTTTTAAAATATTTATTTTTTTGATCACCAACCTTTACAAATACATTTTTACAAATAAATTCCAAATTTTTATTTTGTTGGAGAACACCAGACAACAGTCCAGTTTCAGTTAATATTTGAAAACCATTACAAATTCCTAGGACTAATCCACCTGAATTAGCAAAATTTATTACTGATTTAATTATTCTGGATTTGCCAGCTATACTTCCACATCTAAGATAATCACCATAAGAGAAACCTCCTGGCAATACAATTAAATCACTTTTTGGTAAATTAACATCACCATGCCAAACCATTTTATTTTTAAAACCAAATTTATTTAGAGCTACATCCATATCTCTATCACAGTTTGAACCAGGAAAAATAATTACAGAGGACTTCATTGATTTATTAAATTATTTTATAGTTTTCAATTACTAAATTTGCTAAAAGTTGATTACACATATTCTCAACTTTTATTCTTGCTTTTTTTTCGTCTTTTTCATTAACTTCAATATCAAAATATTTACCTTGTCTTACTTCATTAACATCTGAAAAGCCCATTCCATTTAATGTTTGTTGTATAGCTTTACCTTGAGGATCAAGAACACCATTTTTTAATGTTACAATTACTTTTACTTTCATTTATTCCTTTTGATTTTTACCGCTTTTGGTTTAGGAAATTTTAAAGGTCTAATATTAGAATTTTCATGAAGTATACCTAATCTTCTTGCAACATCTTGATATGCATCAATTAAATTACCTAAATTCTGTCTAAACCTATCTTTATCAAGTTTTTTTTCAGATTTCATATCCCAAAGTCTACATGTGTCAGGACTAATTTCATCAGCTAGAATTATCTCATTTATTGTAGTATTTTTTAATCTTCCAAATTCAACTTTAAAATCAATTAACTTAATACCAACACCTCTGAACATACCAATCATAAAATCATTCATTCTATGTAAATCTCCTTCGATTTTGTCTATTTCCTTTTTACTAGCCCATTCAAAAGAAAATATATGTTCTTTTGAAATCAAGGGGTCTCCCAATTCATCATTCTTTAAACAAAACTCAATTAAAGGCTTTCTTAGTTCTGTACCATCTTCAATACCCAATCTTTTTGTAAGAGATCCAGTTGCAACATTCCTAACAATAAATTCAATAGGAATAATCTCCACAAGCTTTATTAATTGTTCTCGCATATTTAATCTTTTTACTAGATGATTTTTTATTCCAATCTGACTCAAATTACTTAATATATGCTCTGAAATTCTGTTATTTAAAATACCCTTACCATCAATAGTTGCTCTTTTTTTATTATTAAATGCAGTTGCACTATCTTTAAAGTGTTGGATGCCTAAACTTTTATCATTTGTAGCATAAACAATTTTGGCTTTTCCTTCGTATAATTTTTTTCCTTTTTTCATTACTTAAATACTCTTCTAAATATTAAATTTACATTTTTAAAATGTTTTGAATAACTAAAAATAGATTTTAATTTTTTCTGTGAAATATTGTTCATTATATATCTGTCAGACTGAATGACTTTAAATAAATCCAAATTTTCAGCAAAACATTTTTTTGCGTAACTTTGGACCATTTTATATGATTTTTCTCTACTTAACCCAGTTTTTGTTAATTCAAGCATTAACTCTTGAGAGAAAATTAATCCTTTGGTGATGTTTAAATTTTCTAGCATTTTTTTTGGATATATAATCATATTATCTAAAAGGTTTGATAACCTAACTAAAGCAAAATCAATTGTGATATTTGCATCAGGTCCAATGTTTCTCTCAACACTAGAATGTGAAATATCTCTTTCATGCCATAAGGCTATGTTTTCAAGCGCAGGGATGACTGCACTTCTAACAATTCTTGCTAGTCCTGTGAGATTTTCACTTAATATTGGATTTTTCTTATGAGGCATCGCTGAAGAACCTTTTTGGTTTTTAGAGAAGTATTCTTGTAATTCGTAAACTTCTGTTCTTTGTAAATGTCTTATTTCTATTGCAACCCTTTCAATTGAACCTGCAATTATACCAAGTACTGAAAAATAAAAAGCATGACGATCTCTAGGAATAACTTGAGTAGAAATAGGTTCAACTTTTAAACCTAATTTTTTTGCGACATGTTTTTCTACATTAGGATTTATATTTGCAAAAGTTCCAACAGCACCTGATATTGCACATGTAGATACTTCATTAATCGCATCTACTAATCTATTTCTATTTCTTTTAAATTCCTCATAAAAGGAAGTTAATTTTAAACCAAAAGTTATTGGTTCAGCATGGATACCATGACTTCTCCCCATACAAGGAGTAAATTTATATTTTTTAGCTTGTCTTTTAAGAACTTTAAGAATTTGATCTAAATCTTTTAGAATTATTTTTCCTGACTGTGCTAATTGAACATTAAAGCTTGTATCCAAAACATCCGAGGAAGTCATTCCTTGATGGAGATATCTAGCTCTTATACCAACTTTTTCGGTGATTGACGTTAAAAATGCAATAACATCATGTTTTACCTGACTTTCTATTTGATGGATTCTCTTTACATTAATTTTAGCTTTCTTTTTTACAGCTGAAGAAACTCCTCTTGGTATATGTCCAAGTTTTTCCATAGCTTCAGCTGCAGCTATTTCAACATCAAGCCAAATTTTGTATTTATTTTCCTCTGACCAAATATTTGTTAGTTCTTTTCTTGAATATCTAGATATCATTAGTATGGAGGCTTAGAATAACCTTTAACAGATTCTGTGAATATTTCATAACCATTTTCTGTAATTCCTACAGTATGTTCAAACTGTGCTGACAATGATTTATCTTTAGTTACAGCTGTCCACCCGTCATCTAACATTTTTACATCATATTTTCCTGCGTTTATCATAGGTTCAATTGTAAATGTCATTCCAGGCTCAAGTTCTGCACCTGTATTTTTTTTTCCATAATGGAGAATATTTGGATACTGATGAAAAACTGTGTTGATTCCATGGCCACAAAAATCTCTTACAACTGAAAAACCCTCTTTTTCAACATATGATTGGATCTCATAACCAATATCTCCAAGTTTTACTCCAGGTTTCAGAATTTTAATTGCTTTCATCATTGATTCATAAGTTACATTAATTAAGTTTTTTGCTTTGATAGGTGTGTTTCCTAAGCAAAACATTCTGCTAGTATCACCATGATGATTATCAATAATTGCAGTAACATCTATATTTAAAATATCATTTTCTTCAAGAATTCTATCTGACGGAATACCATGACAAACAACATGATTTAAAGAAGTACATAGAGATTTTTTAAAACCTCTATAAAATAATGGGGCAGAGTATCCATTATTATCCCTAATATATTCGTAGCAAGTTTTATCTAAGAAGTCAGTTGAAACACCAGGCTTAATAAAATCAGTAATCATATCCAATGTTCTGGCAGCTAAATTTCCTGCTATTTTCATTTTACTAAACAGTTCTTTATAAGTATCTTGCATAAATTTTTTAAAATAAAGTATTATATTTAATAATGAATAAAATTAACAAAGTAAATGCCTCAATCATTATAATTGGTAATGAAATATTATCAGGCAGAACTCAAGATACTAATACTGGCACTATTTCTTTGTGGTTGAATTCTTTAGGAATTAAAGTTGAGGAGGTTAGAACAATTCCCGATATAGAAAAGACAATTATAGATACAGTTAATGAACTGAGAAATAAATTTTCGTATGTTTTTACATCAGGCGGTATTGGTCCAACTCATGATGATATAACAGCTGAGTCTATTTCTAAAGCATTTAGCATGGAATATGGATCTCATAAAGAAGCATATAAAATTCTTGAAAAATATTACGATCCTGGAAAATTTACTGAAGGTAGACAAAAAATGGCATGCATGCCTATTGATGCTGAATTGATTTTAAATCCTTCAAGTGGAGCTCCAGGATTTAGTGTAGAAAATGTTTTTTGTTTACCAGGAGTGCCTTCAATTTTAAAATCCATGTTAGGTGGAATTAGTCATAAATTAACAGGAGGAAAACCTATATTAAGTCATACAATAAATTTGAACACTGTTGAAAGTGAAATAGCAAAATCTTTATCTGATGTTCAAAAAAATAATACTGAAGTTGATATAGGTAGTTATCCTTTTTTTAGAGCTGGTAAACTTGGGGTATCAATTGTTTTAAGATCAGATGATAAAACAAAATTAGATATATGTAATTTGCAGATATTAAATTTTGTTAAAGACAAAAAAATTGAAATTGTACAAAATTATTAATGCTATATTTTGCTTACGGAAGTAATTTAAATCATTTTCAAATGAAGAGAAGATGTAAAGATTCATTATTTATAAAAAAATTTATTCTTAAAAATTACAAGTTAACTTTTAGAAGTATCTACAGAGCTGCAGATATTGAAAAAAATCTTAAATTTGAAGTTCCTGGAGCAATTTTTGAAATATCAAAAAGTGATGAAAAAAAACTTGATTTATATGAAGACTATCCAATCTTGTATAAAAAATCATTTTTTATTTTAAATAATAAAAAAGTCATGTTTTATGAAATGGTAAATAAAACTTTATTTATGTATCCTACAGAGAGATACTTAAATGTAATAAAAAAAGGATACCAAGATTGCAAACTTAAAGAAAAATATTTAATTAAAGCTTTAAATCAAATCTAAAACATCTTTTTCAGTAATTTTTAAAATATCTTTAGACCCATACATTTCTTTACTATCTAAAATTTTTATATCATTAATCTTAGGTGCAAATTTTTTAGAATTGGTTGGCCCGAACAAAACTATCATTGGTATGTTGGCCAACCCAATCATATGCATTATTCCATTATCAATTGATATAGCTTTTTCTAATCTTGTAGAAAGAGCTGTAACTAATGGTGGTCCAGATAGACTTGAATTATGCTCAGGAAACAAAACTCCTTTCACTTCATTTTTTACTTTATTAATTAATTCAGAATTTTCTTTTTCTATAAAATAAACTGACTTTTTATTTTTCTTATACAATTCATTAGATAAATTTATAAAATTTTCAATTGACCAACTTTTTTTTCTATATTCATTTCCTTGAGTTATTGAAAACCCTATGTAGTTATCATCAGGTAAGAGTTTTTTTGCTTCTTCAAAATATTTATTATCAATACAATTAATATCATATTTACTAAAGGTTATTTCTTCATCCAGCATTTTCTCTAAATTTAAAATTATATTTTTTTGGTCATATTTTGATGAAACATAATTTTTTTTAATATTACAAAATTTGAAATTGAAGGTTGATGAGTAAAAAAGTTTATGAGGAAATTTTTTTA
>CABYUS010000028.1 GCA_902522225.1 uncultured Pelagibacteraceae bacterium | reverse complement strand
ACACTTGTTTTAATCATAATAAATTTGTAAATATCTCGAAATTAATAACGCACACAATTTGTGGTTTTATACCTCCGGTCCTTAAGTGGAAATAATTGTGGTGGTACAACCGGGAATAAATATGAAAATACCAGAACTAACAATACAACAATTACTTGAAGCAGGAGTGCATCTTGGTCACAAAACATTAAGATGGAATCCTAAAATGAAAAAATATATATTTGGTAAAAGAGATTCTATTCACATAATTGATCTTACCCAAACGCTTGAACTTGCTAATGTAGCTTTAGAAAAAGTTTACAATACCATATCTAATGGTGGCAAAATTTTATTTATATCAACGAAAAAGCAGGCTTCTGAAGCTATAGCAGAATTAGCCAAAGAAACTGATCAATACTTTGTAAATTATAGGTGGTTAGGCGGCATGTTAACCAATTGGGATACTATTTCTAATTCAATAAAAAAATTAGATAAAATTAACAAGGATCTTGTATCAGAAAATAGAGGTTTTACTAAGAAAGAATTATTAAAAATGAGTGTGTTAAGAGACAAACTACAGAGATCTTTGGGTGGAATAGCTGAAATGAAGAAAATTCCTGACTTAGTTTTTATAATAGACACTAACTATGAATCATTAGCAATAAAAGAATCCATAAAACTTAATATACCTATTGTAGCAATTTTGGATACAAACTCTAATCCTGATGGAATTGACTTTCCGATTCCAGGAAATGATGATGCAAGGAGATCTATTGACTTATACTGTAGCCTTTTAAAAGAAACTATTCAGAATTCGAAACAAGAATCTGGAAACAATTTAAATGACAATAATATTAGTAAAGTAAATGAAGAGAAAAAGATTGTTATTGCAGACACAAAAAGTGATGTAAAAAAATTAAACTAATGAGTCAAGATTTACAAAATATTAAACAATTACGTAAAAATACTGGTGCTGGTTTTAAAGATTGTAACCTTGCTTTAAAAGAAGCAAACGGAAATTTAGACAAAGCCGTAGAAATTCTTAGGGTAAAGGGTATTTCAAAAGCATCAAAAAAAATGTCAAGAGTAGCTAATGAGGGAGTCGTTGCTGTTTCTGGAGATAGTAAAAAAATGTCACTTATCGAAGTAAATTGTGAAACAGATTTTGTTGCTAAGAATGAAGACTTTATTAAATTTGTAAAAGAGTTAGGTGAAATTAATAATGAGTGCGACTCAAATTTAGAAAAAGTTAAATCTTCTTCTATGGAAAATGGTACTAGTGTCGAAGAAAATTTAGTTAATATGGTATCAAAGATTGGTGAAAAAATTACAATAGGCAGACAAAAAACATTTAAAGAACCATACTCAAAAAATTTTTATTATCTACATACAGTAGTAAAGGATAATCTTAGTAAATTAGCTGTTGTACTTTCTATTGAAACAAATGATGACTCAGAAAAATTAACCAATTTTGCAAAACAATTAACAATGCATATTGCGGCATCAAATCCATTAGCTATTGAAGAAAAGTTACTAAATAAATTAGATATAGAAAAAGAAGAGTTATTAATAAAAGAAGAATTAAAAAATTCAGGAAAATCCACTGAAATAGCTAGCAAAATAAGCATTGGAAAAATAAATAAATTTAAACAAGATAATTCACTTCTTTCTCAAGCATGGGTTATGGAACCAAAAAAGAAAGTTAAAGATATAATTGCTGAATTAAATATATCAGACTTAAAAATAAAAGAATTTTATAGATTAAAAATAGGAGAATAATGTTTGATAAAAACATTTTCAGTCACAAGATGACTGTTACTATTGATAGATTTGATAAAGAATTACTGTCGATAAGAACAGGTAGAGCTAATTCTAAGATGTTAGATTTGATAAAAATTGATGTTTATGGACAAAAAATGCCAATAAACCAATTAGCCACGATTACAACCCCAGAATCCAGAATGATTAATATACAAGTATGGGATATAAATAATGTTCCTTTTATAGATGCTGCCATAAAAAAATCTGAATTAGGTTTAAACCCACAGATCGATGGTCAATTGGTGCGTCTGCCCATACCCAGTCTAAATGAGGAAAGAAGGAATGAGATTAAGAAGATGATTAAAACAATGGGTGAAAAGTGCAAAGTGTCAATAAGAACTGTTAGAAGAGAAGCTAATGATCTATTAAAGAATTTTTTAAAAAATAAAGAAATTAGCGAAGACGAATTAAAAAGTAATGAAAAATTAATTCAAGATATGACAGATGATAATATAAAGATTATAGATCAAAAAGTTTCCTTAAAAGAAAAAGAAATAATGACAATATGAACAAGATAAACCATGTTGCCATAATCATGGATGGTAATGGCAGATGGGGGTACAAGAAAAAAAAATCAAGAAACTACGGTCATAGAGAGGGTTTAAATACAGTTAAAAAAATTATAGATGAAAGCATTAATAATAAAATTAAATATTTAACATTATTCGCATTTTCAACAGAAAACTGGAAGAGACCTAAAAAAGAAATCAAATACTTATTTAATTTGTTAGAAGCATTTCTTCACAAAAAAATTAACGACCTTATAGAAAAAAATATAAAACTTAAGATTATTGGAAATAAAAAAATTTTTTCAAATAAACTAAAAAGTATTCTTAGCAATTCAGAAAGAATTACAAAAAAAAATAATGGCTTACAAATTAATTTGGCGCTTAATTATGGATTTAAAGAAGAATTAGTGACATCAGTAAATAAATTAATTAAAACTAAAAAAAAAGTTTTTGAAAAAGATATATCAAATAATTTATATACTTTTAATATACCAGATCCAGATATTCTGATTAGAACTGGTAATACTAAAAGATTGAGTAATTTTATGTTATGGCAGATTGCGTATTCTGAGATTTTTTTTATTAAAAAATTATGGCCTGATTTTTCAAAAAAAGACTATAAAAAAATACTAAACACATATTATAAAACTAAAAGAAATTTTGGTGGTTTATGATTAGTAATAATTTATTAAAGAGAATATTAAGTTCTATATTACTTTTGCCATTAGCTTTATTTTTTATTATTAAGGGATCATCCTTTTTTAATTTTTTTATTTGTATCTGTTTCTTATTAACATCATACGAATGGTATATGATGACCAAAAAAAAATTTTATCACATCATTGGCTACCTATTTTTAATTTTTTCTTTTTATTGTGCTTATTTGTTGAGAAATTTAGATAATGGTGAAGGAGGGCTATTTTTTCTTCTTATAATTGTAGTATGCATCTCAACAGATATAGGTGGATTTGTTTTTGGAAAAATTTTTAAGGGTCCTAAATTAACTAAAATAAGTCCAAATAAAACATTTACAGGGATGGTTGGTGGATTTCTTTTATCAATAATAAGTATTAATTTTTACATTTTTTATACTAATGAATACTTAGATAAATATACAGAATTTTCTGTCGAAGCATTTATAATGATTATTTTAATATCATCTATTAGTCAATTTGGAGATATAATTATTTCATACTTTAAAAGATTATCTAATATTAAGGACACTGGTAAAATTATTCCTGGTCATGGAGGCATACTTGATAGAATTGATGGAATGATTTTTGCAATTCCATTTACATATATATTATTAATTTGTGGTATCTTTAAATGAAAAAAAAAATTATAATCCTAGGATCAACTGGTTCATTGGGAAAATCTACCTTAAATATAATTAGCAATAATAAAAAAAATTATAGTATTGAATTGTTAGTTGCCAATAAGAACTTTAAAACAATCTATGAGCAAATAATTAAATTTAAGCCTAAATATGTTTATTTAGCAGATAACATTTATTCAAAGAGACTAAGCATGCTATTAAAAAATAATAAAACTAAAATTATTACTAATTTTGATGAAATAAATAAAAAAATATCTAAGTCCGATATAATGATGAGTTCTATTACTGGTTTCGATGGGCTTAAATATAATTTATCATTAATTAAAAAAGCAAAAAAAATACTTTTTGCAAATAAGGAGTCTATTATTTGTGGTTGGAATTTAATAAAGAAGGAAATGGATAAATATAATTCATCATATGTACCTGTAGACTCAGAGCATTTTGCAATATCTGAGCTGATCAAGAATAAAGATATTAAAAAAATTAAAAATATTACGATTACCGCTTCTGGAGGTCCTTTTTTCAACTTTGATAAAAAATTAATGAAAAATATAAATAAAAAAATGGCACTTAAACACCCAAGATGGAAAATGGGCAAAAAAATATCAATTGACTCAGCCACAATGATGAATAAAATTTTTGAGGTTATAGAAGCGTTCAGATTATTTGATTTAAGTTCAGATCAGATAAATATTGTAATTCATCCTCAATCGATTGTTCATGCTTTGGTTAATTATAAGAATGGAACTAGTCATGCTTTGATGCATAATACTGATATGAAAATTCCAATCTATTCAGGAATGACAGAAAAATACACCAATCAAAAATCTATAATTAGTGAATTTAATATCAATAAATATGAAAATATGAATTTTTATAAAATAAATATATCAAAATTTCCTTCATTGAATATTCTGAAAAATATTTCAGAAAAATGTACACTTTTTGATACCGTTTTAATAAGTGCTAATGATGAGCTAGTTGATCTATTTCTTAAAGATAAAATTAAATTTAACGATATTATTTTATATTTAAAAAGAATAATTAATCTTAAAATTTTTAATAAATATAAATATATTAAGCCCAAAAATTTTAAAGAAATTCAAGAATTGAATCATACTGTTAGATTGAAAACTAGAAGTATATGTATATGATGATGGAATGTTCAAAAGATTTATAACAATATTAATTTATATATTTTTTTTTTCAAATATATCCTTTGCCGCTACAGTAAAAGATATCGAAATAAATGGTAATGAAAGAATTACAAATGAAACAATTATACTTTTTGGCCAAATAGAATTAAGCAATAATATTAATGACAAAAAATTAAATATTATTTTAAAAAACTTGTATGAAACTAATTTTTTTGAAGATGTAAAACTTAAAATTGTTAACGAAACATTAATAATAAATGTTATAGAATTTCCTTTGATAAGTTCATTGGAGATAAAAGGCGTTAAAGCAAAAAAGATAAAAAATCCAATACTTGAAAATATTAATTTAAGAAATAAAGGATCTTTTAATGAATATTTAGCAGGTAAAGATAAAGATATTATTTTGAATGTATTGAAAAGTTTTGGATATTATTTTGCAAATGTAGATATAAAAACCATTAACCAACCAAATAAAACTATAAAATTAATATATGACATTGAAATGGGCGAAAAAGCCCTAATAAGAAATATTAATTTTATAGGAGATAAGATCTATAAAAAAAGGAAATTGTACGATGTTATAACATCCGAAGAAGCAAAATTCTGGAAAATAATTTCAGATAAAAAACATCTTTATGAAGAGAGGGTCTCATTAGATGTTAGGTTGTTAACTAATTTTTATAAAAATAAAGGATATTACAATGCGAAGGTAAATACCTCTTTTGCAGAATTCTCAGATGATGGTAATTTTGATTTAACTTTTAATATTAATGCAGGTAAAAAATATTATTTTAATACTATAAATTTAAATCTACCATCTGATTTCGAGGAAAAATATTTTTCCTCTATTAATAAACAATTTTCAAAACTAATAGGTGAAGCTTATTCATTTAGTAGAATTGACAAAATACTTACCGAAATAGAAAGAATAGCTTTATTAGATCAATATCAATCTATTACTGCATCTGTAAATATTACAGTTAGCGAAAATAATAAATTAGATTTTAATTTTAATATTAGTGAGATACCAAAACAATATGTTGAACGAATAAATATTTTTGGAAATAATATAACTAGAGAAGATGTTTTAAGACAACAATTTTCCTTAGATGAGGGTGACACATATAATGAAATTCTTTTGAACAAAACTATAAATAATTTAAAAGGTTTAAATTTTTTTAAATCTGTAACATCATCAGTTTCAGATGGTTCTAATAATGACCTTAAAATCATTAATATTGAAGTAGATGAAAAACCAACAGGAGAAGTTTTTGCTGGTGCAGGCTTTGGAACTAATGGAGGTACACTTGGTTTTGGAATAAAAGAAAATAACTTTATGGGAAAAGGTGTAGAATTTAATACAAATCTAGAAATTTCTGAGCAAGAGATACGAGGTCAGTTTTCCGTTATAAATCCAAATTTTAGAGGATCTGATAATGGCTTGTCTACTAATATTCAAAGCTTAACAAATGATAGAATGACAGATTATGGATATAAAACCACTAAGACTGGTGTAAGTCTTGGAACAAGATTTGAGTATTATGAAGATTTATTTTTATCACCCTCTATTTCTACTTTTTATGAATCTCTCAAAA
This sequence comes from uncultured Pelagibacteraceae bacterium, assembly GCA_902522225.1. Taxonomy (GTDB): domain Bacteria; phylum Pseudomonadota; class Alphaproteobacteria; order Pelagibacterales; family Pelagibacteraceae; genus Pelagibacter. The sequence goes on along the minus strand of CABYUS010000028.1, from coordinate 828 downwards.
CTACTTCCTCAGCATCTAATAGTTTAAAAAAACAAAAAGGAAATTATTTTGATACTGATTTAGATTACGTTTTAGATTTTGATAAAAGAGACCAAAAATTTCAAACAAGTGATGGTTTTAGATCAAGATTTACACAATCAATTCCTCTAGTTAGTAAAACTAATTCAATTCTAAACGGTTATGAGCTTAATCTTTATGAAGAAATAATAGATAATATGAATGGAGAATTTACTTTCTACATTAGATCAATAAATTCATTAACAGATGAGGATGTTAGAATTTCTGAAAGATTATTCTTACCCGCAAGTAGGTTGAGAGGCTTTGAAACTGGTAAAATTGGACCAAAAGATGGCCAAGATTTTATTGGAGGTAACTATGCTACATCAATTAATCTTTCAACTTCACTGCCAACAGTTTTTAATGATCTAGAAACACTAGATTTTAATTTGTTCCTAGACGCAGGCAATGTTTGGGGCGTTGATTATGAATCAACATTAGATGAATCAGACCAAATAAGAAGTGCAACAGGAATAGCTGTTGATTGGTATACTTTAATTGGTCCCTTAAGTTTTTCATATTCTATTCCAATAAGCAAAGCAGATACAGATATTGTGGAAAATTTTAGATTTCAAATAGGTACAACCTTTTAATGAAATATTTTGTAAATATATTTGTAATAATAATCATTATAATTACTCCTAAAATAGCTACTTCAAGTGATAAAATTTTTTATGTTAATGTTAATAAAATTATTAATCAAAGTGTAGCAGGTAATTTTATTAATCAAGAAATAGAAAAATTGCGTAAAATAAATTTATCTGATTTGCA
>CABYUS010000027.1 GCA_902522225.1 uncultured Pelagibacteraceae bacterium | reverse complement strand
TGAAAATATGCTCTAGTTTACTTTATTTTTGCAATTCCCAGAGCTAAAAAACTCATCCATATTATCAATCGCTAAATTAGCCATTGCTGTCCTAGTTTCTTTAGTGGCACTTCCTAAATGTGGAAGTATAAATGTACTTGGGTGCTTTAAATAACCAGGATTTAAATTAGGTTCATTTTTATAAACATCTAAACCAACTGCATAAATTTTTCTTCTGTTAAGAGCATCTATCATAGCTTCGTCCTCTACAATATCTCCTCTTGCAACATTTGTTACAACTGCACCCTTAGGTAAATACTCAATTGTTTCTTTGTTGATCATATCAATTGTTTCTTTTGAGGCAGGACAACAAATTGATAATACATCAGAGACAGAGAGTAAATCTTTTAAATTTTTATGATATGTTGCACCCTGCTCCTTATCTTCGCTAAGTTTTGATCTATTATGATAATGAATTATCATTCCAAGTGACTTTGCAACCTTTGCAATTTTTTGTCCAATTCTTCCCATTCCTAATATACCTAATCTTGTGCCAGTTAATTGTTTACCAATTAATAAATCTGCTGACCAAACCCATCCTCCCTCTCTGGCTTTTTCAATACCTTCTGAAGCCCTTCGACAAGCTCCTAAGATCAAAAGCACACCTATTTCAGCAGTAGCGTCAGTTAAAACATCAGGAGTATTTGTTACTGCTATACCTTTTTTTTTTGCTGCTTCTAAATCAATATTTCCAAAACCAACTGCGAAATTTGATATTATTTTAACACTTTCAGGTAACTGATTTATAGTATCTGCATCAAGTTTATCTGTAAGAGCTGATAAAATACCGTCACAACCATTGCTCATTTCAATTAATTTCTTTTGTGAATAAAGCTCATCATTTAAATTAAAGTTCGCATCAAAAATTTTAGATGCTTTTTCTTCACATGATCTTAATAGTTTTCTGGTTATTAAAATTTTTTTCATTTATTTTATAATTAATTTAAATCAAAAATTTTTCCAGGATTCATTATATTGTTTTGATCTATAGTTCTTTTAATAGATTTCATTAAGGGGATACTATCACCATGCTCTTTTAATAAGTAAGCTTTCTTATGTAAACCAACGCCGTGCTCCCCAGTTATAGTTCCATTTAACTCTAGTGTTTTATCGATGAGTAGATCGCTAAATTTTCTTATCCTATCATAAGTTTCATTTTCTTTAGGATCATAAGGTAAAACAACATGAAAATTTCCATCTCCTAAATGTCCAACCATAGGAGCTCGGAGACCTAATTTTTTTGTTTGATCTTCTGCAAAATTTACACACTCAGTTATATTTGAGATTGGAAGACATACATCAGTTGAATAAACTCTACCATTATTTATTAAAGCCTTAACTGAATAGTAGACATCCCACCTTGCTTGCCAAAGTTTATTCCGTTCCGCTAAATCTTTTGCCCATTTAAACGAGCTTCCATTATTTTCTTGTGAAATTTCTTCAACAATTTTTATGTTTTCTTTATTTGATGCCTCTGTTCCATGAAATTCAAAAAATAGCGTAGGTACTGCTTTAATATCTTTTAATTTAGAGTAATTTATACTTATTTCCATTTGTTCTTTGTTCAGCATTTCAATTCTTGCAATGGGAACACCATACTGAATTATATGTTGTGCTGTTTGAACTGCCATTTCTAGAGAAGGGAAATGACATACAGCGCTCATTATACTTTCAGGAATTGGTGACAGCCTTAACTGAACTTCGGTGATTATGCCTAGTGTTCCTTCTGAGCCAATAAATAGATTTGTTAAATTATAGCCAGCTGAAGTTTTTTTTGTTCTACTTCCAGTATTTATAATATCTCCATTTGGTAATACTACTGTAAGACCTGATATAACTGTTTTCATAGTACCATATTTAACGGCCATAGTTCCTGATGCTGATGTTGATGCCATACCACCTATTGCAGCATTAGCACCTGGATCAATTGGGAAAAAAACTCCATCTTCTCTTAAGTAATCATTTAATTGTTCTCTTGTTACGCACGCTTGAACTCTGCAATCAAAATCTTCAACGTTAACACTTAAAACTTTATTCATTTTTTCTAGACTTATTGTAATTCCATTGTCATTTCCAACAACATTTCCTTCCAAAGAAGTTCCTGTACCAAATGGAACTACTGGAATTTTATGATCATTACATATGCTTAATATTTTAGAGACTTCTTCATTAGTTTCTGGAAAAACTACTGCTTTAGATAATACTGGATCGTATGTATCCTCACCACGTGCATAGTTTGCTCTTGTAGACTCTGAAGTTGAAAATCTTCCATTAAGAATTTTTTTGAGCTCTGTTTGAACTTGTTCATTCATATTCTTAATACTAATAAAAAAATGCTAAAAAATACAGCTTATTTAGTAAGCATTTTTTTCACATTTTCCAATGCTTGTGAAATATTATCTTGAGATGCTGCAAAGCTAAATCTAACAAAATCATTACAAGTTTGTCCAAAAGCAGTACCAGGAACAATAGCTACTCCAGCCTCGTGCATTGCTCTTTTACAAAACTCAGCTCCATTCATTCCTGTTCCTTTTACATTTGGGAATGCATAAAAAGCACCACCAGGCAAACTACACTCTACTCCAGGTAGTTCATTTAAACCTTTATGAATTAAATCTCTTCTTTGTGTAAATTTAACCATCATAGCATCAATTGAATCGTCAGGACCATCTAAAGCAGCTATTCCTGCAAATTGGGCAGCAGCGTTTACACATGAAACACTGTTTATTAAAAGTTTATTAACATGTGGAACAAGTTCTTTTGGCCAAAAACTCCAGCCTAATCTCCATCCTGTCATTGAATATGCTTTACTCCAACCTTCTAGTACTATTAATCTTTCCCTAAGTTCTGGATAGTTAAAAAATGTTGGCATTTCTTTATCATCAAAAATTTGTCTGCTGTAAATTTCGTCACTTAAAATTGTTACATGTGGATGTTTTTTCAAGCCTTCAGCTAAGACATCAATATCTGCTTTTTCTACGAAACTTCCTGTAGGATTATTAGGATTAATTAAAATTAACAATCTAGTTTTATCAGTAATAAGTGATAAAATTTTTTCTGGATTAAACTTAAGGTCTTTGTCTTCAGTCAAATCATATGGAACAGGTGTTGAGCCTGTGTAATTTATCATAGACTCATATATTGGAAAAGCTGGTGTTGGATGAATAATTTCTGCACCTGGTTCACCAAAACATTGAATTGCATAACTCATTGTTGGTTTTCCACCCGGCATTATTAAAATTCTCTCAAAATCTACATCTGTATTGTATCTTCTTTTGATCCATCTTGTTACAGCTTGTCTGCACTCTGGAATACCATTAGACATTACATACCCATGATGTCCGTCATCTAAAGCTTTTTTTGCAGCCTCAACCACATGCTTTGGTGTTTTAAAATCTGGTTGTCCCAATCCTAAATGTATCATTGGATTGCCTTTGGCCTCTAAAGCTTTAGCTTCTGCTAAAACGCTAAATGCTGATTCTGTTCCTAGGTTTTCTAAATTTTTTGCTAATTTCATTGAGGTAAGGCCTTTCTAATTTTGAGTTTTTTTTATCATGCAATTTTTATTGAAAATGTTCAATGTCTTTTACTACATGCGACCAAAGTGAACAATAATTAATCTAACTTCTTCTAAATCTTAAATTGTTTCGATTTAATTCGCTAATCTTAGTGCATCCCATTAATTTCATTCCTCTGATTAATTCCATTCGATATTGATTTATTGCTCTTTCGACGCCATCTTGTCCAGCTGCAGCGAGTGCATATAAATATAATCTTCCACCGGAACATGCTTTAGCACCTAAAGATAATGCTTTAAGCATATGCGTTCCTCTGTGAATTCCTCCTTCACAAATAACATCTAGTTTATCTCCAACAGCATCAACTATCTCTGCCAATTGATCAAATGGAGACCTAGAACCATCTAATTGTCTACCTCCGTGATTTGAAACCATTATTCCAGTACAACCAATATCTACTGCTCTTTTTGCGTCTTCAACACTCATAACTCCCTTCAAAGCAAAATGTCCTCCCCATTGTGAACATAGTTTCTCAGCATCATTCCAATTCATTGATTGATCTAACATAGTAGAAAAATAATTTCCAATTGAGGTATTGGTACTCGTACCCTCCTTAACATAATCTTGAAGATGCGGCAGTTCAAATTTACCCTTAGTTAAATAATTAATACCCCACATTGGTTTAGTAGCGAAACTGAATAAACTTGATAATGTTAGTTTTGGAGGTGATGTGAAACCTGTTCTTAAATCTCTTTCCCGATTTCCTCCAGTTATTGTGTCTACTGTTAAGGCCATGACATCAAATTTAGCAGCTTTGGCTCTTTCCAAACATGAATCATTTAGTCCCCTGTCTTTGTGAAAATAAAATTGAAACATTTTTGGAGTGCTTACTATTGATGATATTTCTTCAACGCTTACTGTTGAAAGTGCTGATACTCCAAACATAGTATTGTATTTTTGAGCCGCTTTTCCAACAGCTCTTTCTCCATCATAATGAAATAATCTTTGTAGTGCTGTCGGTGCACAATAAAAAGGTAAGTCTAATTTTTTTCCAAATATTGTAGTGGATAAATCAACATCCTCCACTCCTCTTAAAACGTTAGGTACCAAATCTACATCATCAAATGCACTTGTATTTCTTTGATAAGTCAATTCATCATCGGCAGCACCATCAATATAATGAAAAATTGGCGAGGGTAATTTTTTTTTAGCTAACTTTCTAAAATCTTGATAATTATGACAATCTTTTAATCTCATATATTTTTTTTAAAATTTTTTGATAAAATTAAAAAGGTAACTATTTGCCCCAGGGTTTTTACTACCTAAACTTGCATTTGATAAATGGTTATAAGAAAAACCAATTTTACTTGAATCTGATAAATTAGCAGAGATTTGAATTTCAGTTTTAAATTCAATAACATGGCCAAGATCTTTACCATCTCCTTCGTCATAAAGACCAGGCGTGAAGCTTGGATTAAAATTAAGACTTCCTATTTTATAATTTGCTTGAATGCCTGTATAAATATATTTTGCACTATCTGCTGTTATAAATACTCCTGTAACGGGAGAGATTTCTCCTAAGAAACTATCTCTTACGAGTGATGGATTTTGATGCTCAATTCCAAATAAGGTTGATTTTTTTCCATCATCACTGAAATCGAAATTCCCGACATATAAATTAAATTGCTTTTCTTCAGCATTAACTAATGAAGTTATGATGCAAAAAAAACAAACAAATATAGTTTTTCTTATTACGTCGTTCATAATTATTCAAAAGATATACTTATTTTATTAATCAATAAAGTATTTACTTAACTGCTTTAAAATTTCTAAAAATCAAGAAACCACCAACTAAAAAAAGCAATAAAGGCAAAACCCATAATAAAAAGGTATTTTTATTAAATTTTGGTTCAAAGATTATCCATTCTCCATATTTTTCCACCAAAAAATCATAAATATCCTGTTCTGATTTTCCTTCCTGAATTTTATTACTAATTATAATTTTAATGCTTTCAGAAAATTCTGATTGGGAATCATAAACGGATTGACCTTGACATGTAAGGCATCTTATATTTTTTGAAATTTTATTAACTAAATCTTGATTATTTATTTCTTGAGAATTAGCGATAAGAGTTAAACATGAAAATAATAACAAAAAAATTATATATTTCATTTTGTATAAGTTATTATTTCTTTAATTGATTTATTGTCAATTGGACCAATATATTTCTTTATAATTTTTTTATCTTTTATTACGTATGTTTCAGGCAAACCATAAGCCCCAAATAATATAGCAATTGTTCCATCCTTATCTCTTAAGCTTAACTCATATGGATTTCCTAATTCTTCTATAAACTTTCTTGCGTTTGATAATTTATCTTTATAATTTAAACCAATGATGTCTACAGAGTGAGTATTTTTTAACCGCATTAAAAATTCGTGCTCCTTCTGACATGGTAAACACCATGATGCCCAAATATTAAGTAAATAAACTTTATTTTCAGTGAATATTTTATCAGAGTTTACTTGACTGTCTTCAAACAATTTTTCAGCCGTGAAAGTTTCAATTTTTTTATTTACAACAATATTTGGTTCATAAGTGTTTTCTTTATCTAAACCCAAATAGAATATTATAAAGAAAAAAAATATTACTGAAACTATACCTAAGATTAAAAAATTTTTTTTCATTCTATATTTTTCTTTTTTCAAAAAAATTTACAATACCTCCTAATGACAACAATACCGCTGAAATCCATATCCAAATCATAAAAGGTTTATTTTGATATTTAACATTATATATTTCTTCATCATTAATTAGATTAAAAACTAAAAATTTATCACTATAAATATTTGTTTTTATATCAGCCTCACTAGTTACTGTTTTGGGTTGATTATATATTCTTAATGAAGGTTCTAAATATATAATTTCATTATTATCTTTTATTTTAAATTTACCATTTAAGGATTTGTAATTTTTCTCTTGAGTGACACTTATGCTCTGAAAATCAATTGAATTATTATTAAATTTAAATTTTTCCCCTACCTTTAAGTTAGTTATAATTTCTGTCGAAAAAGCTATATTTAAAATAATACTTAAAATAAGTAAGCTAAAAGCAAAATGTGATATTCTTTGAGAATAATATTTATCATTTTTTATAAAAAAATCTCTAAATGATGAAATAAATAAGAAAATTGATCCAACTAATATTAATGTCAAAAAAAGGTCTTTTGTAGTAATTAAATTAGCTAACAATATTGAAACTATTACAGATAAAATAAAATATATAAGTAGTTTTAAATTATACCTTTTTAAATTCATTTTTAAAAAAAATGTGTTTGGTCCGAGTGCCATTAACACTAAAAAAGGTAAAAAAAATGGAACTATCAATTTTATATAAAATGGTGGGCCGACTGAAATTTTTTCATTTGAAATTACTTCTAAAAAAATTGGGTATGTTGTTCCAATAAATACTACTGCTAAAAAATACATCATGAACCAATTATTAATTAAAACGGAAGTTTCTTTGCTCAAAAAAGCTAAAGTGTTGTTAATTGGATTTTGGTTTTTATATTTTAGAAAGATTACTAAGCAAAATATTGTTAAAATAAGTAAAAAACAAAGGATAAATAATCCTCTCTCGGGATCATTCGCAAAAGTATGTACCGAATTAAGTATTCCAGATCTTACTAGAAAAGTTCCAGATACACTTAATAAAAATGTTGAGAAAGATAAAATTAAAATCCATGATGTAAATAAATTCTTTTTTTCAAGAATTAATAATGAATGGATTAGAGCCGTTAAACAAATCCAAGGCATTAATGATACATTTTCTACAGGGTCCCAAAACCAAAAACCTCCCCATCCTAATTCGTAATAAGCCCATATAGAACCTAAAAGTATTCCAATAGTTAAAAAGATCCAAGATATTAATGCCCACCTCTTAATGTGAATTGCCCAGTTTTTATTTACATAGTTATTTACTAATGCTGATAGTGAAGATGAAAAAATTATTGAGCATCCAACATAACCTAAATACAAGATTGGTGGATGTATCGCTAACGCTGGATCTTGTAAAATAGGGTTAAGGCCTAAGCCTTCCTTAGGAATAGGAAAAAGATATGTAAACGGGTTTGAAGTTAAAATTATAAATAATGTAAATCCTATAATTATAAAATGTTGAAAAACTAAAGTCTGAACTCTGTATTTTTTTGGTTCCTTTTTAGAATAAATAAGAAAAAAATAGATAAACAAACTTAGTACTAAAAGCCATAATAATAAACTTCCTTCATGGTTACCCCATGTTCCTGAGATTTTATAAAATAAAGGTTTTGTTGTGTGAGAATTATTAAATACTGTCTCATTGGAAAAATCTGAATTAATAAATGAAATGACTAAACTTAAAAAACTAATGACTACAAATAGTAAATGTAA
>CABYUS010000026.1 GCA_902522225.1 uncultured Pelagibacteraceae bacterium | reverse complement strand
GAAAATAAAAAGCTCAAAAACACTTGTAAGATCTGTAAGTTTAATAATCGCATAAGAATTACCTTTTTGAGTTTTTCTCTCTTGTATTTTTAAAAGAGTACCAGCAATATTAATATCTTTTGATACATTAATTTCTTTAAAATTTACATAATTTATTATGTTATATTGATTATACATATCCTTAAATTGATTTAATGGATGGTCTGAAATAAAAAAACCTACAGACTCAAATTCTTTCTTTAGTTTAACCTCAAAATCCCACTCTTTAATATTTTCTAATAAGTATTCATCACTGCTATCTAAATTTCTATCTCCAAATAAATCTATTTGATTGTTAGATTTATTTTCAAAAATATTTTTAGACTTAATTATTAAATTTGTTATTGATGAAAAAATTAAATTTCTATTTTTATTTAGATCATCAAATGCTCCTGCTTTTACTAAACCTTCTAGCTGTAGTTTGTTAATATTTTTAGGATCTGTTCTATTTATAAAATCGTTAATTGATTTAAATGGTCCGTTCTTTTCTCTCTCATTTACAATATTTTGCACCGCCTCATAACCAACATTTTTAATACCACCTAACGCATAATAAAAAACTCCATCTTTAGAACAAAAATCAGCATTAGATAAATTTATATTTGGCCTTACAATTTCAGTATTTAACCTTTTTAGTTCCTCATGAAATTCACTTAACTTATTTTGATTAGAAATATCCATAGTCATTGATGCTGAAAAAAATTCATTAGGATAATAGGTCTTAAGATACGCTGTTTGATAAGCAATAATTGCATATGCAGCTGCATGGCTTTTATTAAATCCATATTCAGCAAAAGGTTCAATTTTTAAAAAAATACCTGCCGCAATATCTTTCCTGATCCCATTTTTTACGGCGCCATTAATAAATCTCTCTTTTTGCTTTTCTACTTCAGATCTTTTCTTTTTACCAATTGCTTTTCTAAGAATATCTGCCTCACCGGGTGTGAAGCCAGACAATTTTTGAGCTATTTGCATAATTTGCTCTTGATAAATTATGACACCATAGGTTGGTTTTAAAATATCTTCTAATAAAGGATGAATATAATCAGGTTCTTTTCTTTTATGCTTACAATCGTTATAAATTGGAATATTGCTCATGGGGCCTGGTCTATATAAAGCAACTAAAGCAATTATATCCTCTAAATGATTTGGCTTCATTTCAATTAGGGCCTCTCTCATGCCAGAACTTTCTAACTGAAATAACCCAACAGTGTTACCACTGGATAAATAATCAAATACTTTCTGATTAGAAAAATCTATATTTTCTATTGAAAAATTTTTATCTTTATTTTTTATTAATTTACAAGTCTTATTAATTACAGTTAGAGTTTTTAATCCTAAAAAATCAAATTTTATAAGACCTGCATTTTCTGATGAATACATATCAAATTGAGTAGAAGGCAAAAATAAATCTGCAGATTTATCTTTATAAAGTGGCACTGTTTCTGATAATTTTTTATCAGCAATGACAACGCCAGCCGCGTGTGTTGCAACATTTCTATTGAGTCCTTCTAATTTGAGAGACAAATTTATTAATTTTTTAACTCTTTTGTCTTCATGGATTAATTTTTGGAGTCTCGGTTCAGATGCAATACACTCAGATAAAGTTTGAGGTCTTGATGGATCAAATGGTATCATTTTTGAAATACTGTCCACAAATCCGTACGGAAGACCTAACACTCTACCTACATCACGTATAACCATCCTTGCTTTTAATTTTCCAAAAGTGATAATATGAGCTACACTTTCAGGATATTTTTCAGATAAATATTTTAAAACTAAATCTCGTTTTTCTTCACAAAAATCAATATCAAAATCAGGCATTGAAATACGATCTGGGTTAAGAAATCTTTCAAAAATTAAGTTGAATTTTAAAGGATCTACATCGGTGATTTCTAAACACCAAGCTACAAGTGAACCAGCACCAGATCCTCGACCGGGACCAACTGGAATATCATTTTTTTTTGCCCACTTAATATAATCTGAAACAATTAGAAAATAACTTGAATATTTCATCTTAGTAATGATCTCAAGTTCATGATCAAGACGTTTCTTATACAGGTTATATTCTTTATTCTGATTCAATTTTATATCTTTGATTTTAAAATAATTTAAAAATTTTTTATTTAAACCTTCTAGAGAATCATTTTTTAGCGTCGTGTCAGCATCGCCATCTTTCTCTGTGCTGATGTCAGGGAGTATTGGTTCAGAAGGTAGTGTTCTAAAATTGCATCTAAGTGGTAAATTATAATTGTTTTCTAAAGCTTCAGGTAAATCTTTAAACAAAGTTTGCATTTCTTCAGTTGATTTTAAATAATGTTGATCTGTGTAATTTAATCTATTTTTGTCGTTAATGTATGACTTAGATCCTATACAAATAAGTGCATCATGAGCCTCATGATAAGATTTATCCAGATAAAAAACTTCGTTTGTAGCAATTATTGGAATATTAATTTTACCTGATAAATTTAAATTGAATTCTTCAAAATTTTTTTCATTCAAATCATTATGACGTTGAATTTCTATATAAAAGTTATCTTTATGTATATGGTTTAATGATTGATAAATTTTTTCAATTTGTTTAATTTTACCTTTATTAAATAATTTCCCGAATAAGCCATTAATAGTTCCAGAAAGGATAATCACTCCATTTAGTGATTTTAATAATTCACCTAGATCGCAATGAGGATCAGATAAATTATCATTTAATAAATATGATTTCGAAGATAATGAGATTATATTTTTATAACCTTCTTTATTTTTAGCAATTAATGGTATTAGGCCTATTTCATTATCATATTGAAAGTTTATTTGTGTTCCAATTATTGGTTGAGTACCTGACTTTGAAATATTTTCAGAAAATTCTAGTGCGCCACATAAGTTAGTGGTATCTGAAATACCCAGGCTTCTAACTTTGTTTTTTTTGCAAAAATCTTTTAGATCATTAATTTTAATAGCACCTTCGCATATAGAATATTGAGAATGAACTTTAAGATGGTTAAATATTTTAGTCTCAGTTTTTTGCATTAATAAATGCTATTTTACCATTATTTAACTCAATTTTACAATCAGCCATATCAGAAAAAAATCTATTGTGAGTTGCAAAAATTATTGTTCTATTTTTTGATTTTAAATTAAGAAGAATTTTAAAAACTTCTTTTGCATTTTCGTTATCTAAACTACCTGTTGGTTCGTCTGCTAATATAATTTCTGGAGAATTTATTAATGCCCTTGATATAGCAATTCTTTGTGCTTCACCACCAGATAACTCTGATGGATAATGATTTATTCTTTTAGCTAACCCTAATGTATTAATTATTTTTTTTGAGTCCTGTATGGCATCATATAAATTATTTTTAAAAGTGAGTCTTGCTAAATAAACATTCTCTAATGCGGTAAAATCTGAAAGTAAATTTTTATCTTGGTAAACTATACCAATTTTTTTTGCTCTAATTTTGTCGTTAACAGTTTTTTGATCATGTTGAATTAACTTTTGATCAATTTTTATAGATCCGCTTGTAGGTTCATCTATTAGGGATATTAAATTTAGTAGAGTTGATTTGCCAGAGCCAGATGGACCTGTAATAGAGTATGTTTTGCCTTTTTCAAAAGTTAAACTAATTTTTTTTAGAACTTTAATTCTATTTTTTTATAATAGTTTTTTGATATATTTTTTAATTCAACTATATTAGTCATAATGAAGCCCTCTAGCAGGATTAAGTTGTGAAGCTTTAGAAGCTGGATATACAGACACCAAACAAGTTATAAATATAGAACATAAACTAACTAAAATAACAGACTCTATATTAATCTCTGAAGGCATTTTATTTAAAAAATAAATTTCTTCTGGAAATAAGTTCAGATTAAATAATAAACTTAGTGTTAACCTAATTTTTTCAATATAAATTGAGAAAAGAACACCTAAAATAACTCCAAAAAAAGTAGCAAGTGTACCAATAAAAAACCCTATAAGAAAAAAAATTCTTTTAATGGTGTAGCTCGAAACACCGATGGATTTCAGGATGGCAATTTCTCTAGTTTTATTTTTTACAAAAATTGTTAATCCTGATATTATATTAAATGCTGCAACTATAATTATAAGTGACATAATTATAAACATTACGTTCCTTTCAACTTTTAATGCTGAAAAAAGGGATTTATTTAAGTCAGCCCAAGTGTAAATATATTCCTCTATAAAAATTTTTTGTAATTCTTTTTTTAAAATACTTATTTTCTTATAATCTTTGAAATAAACTTCAACGTGCCGGTCATAGTTATTTAATTGTAATAACGCTTCCAGGTCATTTAAATTTAAAAAAACAACATTAGTATCAAAATCTATAATTCCTGTGCTGTATATTGATGTGATTATGAATGATTTTTGCGAAGGAAGATTTCCTATAATGGTTTCAATGCCTGATGGGGACATGATTGATATTTGGTCTCCAATTTTTACATCTAATAAAAAACTTAATTCCTTACCTATTGATATAGTATCTCTTGATAAAAATTTTTTACCTTGGAAGTTTTCACTTTTTGTTAATTCTAAATCTCTAAAGTCTTGTTCTAAATATCCTCTTATATGAATACCTTTAGTATTTTCTTTGTTAAGAATTATTGCTTCTCCGTTGTTACTGAACACATGTAAACTAACATTATTCATCAATTTGGAGTTATTTAATTTTGTTAGATCAATAGTTTGATTATAGGATTGAATTGTTGCATGAGAACTAAAACCAACTATTTTAGAAATTAACTCATTTCTAAAACCATTCATTACTGACATAACAATTATTAATACCGCAACACCTAAGCCTATTCCTATAAATGAAAAGATAGATATGATATTTAAAAAACCATCTCTTTTTCTACTTTTTAAATATGTAAAAACAATTTTTTTTTCTAAATTAGATATCAATTTATTTTTTACTTTTTAATATTTCTAAAATTTTTTCAATACTATAATTATTCGATTCTTTTCCTACATCGCGAAATTCTATTTTATCAGACTCGCTATTTTTACCTAATATTAATTGATAGGGTATACCGATTAAATTAAATTTTTTAATTTTTGAGGAAAAATTTTCATCTGTATCATCTATTATTGCTTCAATATTATTTTTTTTAAGCAGCTCAAACAATTTTACAGATTTCTCTAAATTAGAAGTGTCATTTTTTGAAATACTGACGATTATGACGCAATCATATGGTGATACAGATAAAGGCCATCTCATTACACCATTTTTATCATCATATTTTGCCTCTATTATTGCCCCAACTAATCTGGATACACCAATACCGTAGGAGCCCATTTTAACAAATTCTTTTTTTCCTTTATGATCAACGGATGCATTCATTGATTTTGAATATTTATCACCAAAATAAAAAATGTGACCTACCTCAATACCTTTTGTATTAAGTCTATTTTCTTTATTAACATTTTTTTCGAATTCATTCTTATTATATTTTTCATCTGTAACAGCATAAAATTTTTCGTATTCATTTCTTAAATTTAAAAGTGAATTTTTATCAATTCGTATGTTATCGCTATTTACGTCAAATATTCTTTTGTCTGTATAAATTTTACTCTCCCCTGTATCTGCTAGAATTATAAATTCATGAGATAAATTTCCACCTATTGGTCCAGTGTCAGCTGCCATTGGAATTGCAGAAAGTTCCAAACGTTTAAATGTTTTTAAATATGATATAAAAAATTTATTATACGAATATTGAGCTTCTTCATCACTTAAATCAAATGAATATGCATCTTTCATATAAAATTCTCTACATCTCATAATTCCAAATCTAGGACGAAGTTCATCACGAAATTTCCATTGAATATGATAAAGTAGTTGAGGAAGAGATTTGTAAGACTTCACGCTTGATCTGAATATGTCAGTTACCAGTTCTTCATTTGTTGGTCCATAAAGCATTTCACGATCCTGTCTGTCTTTTATCCTTAACATTTCCTCACCATAATCCTGATATCTTCCACTCTCCATCCAAATCTCACTTGACTGTATTGTTGGCATTAAGATTTCTTGAGCGCCAATGTTGTTTTGCTCCTCCCTGACTATTTGTTCTATTTTTTTCATTACTTTAAATCCAAATGGTAACCAAGAATATATTCCAGCTGATGATTGTTTAATCATTCCAGTTCTAAGCATCAATTGATGAGATTTAATTTTAGCTTCTGTTGGGTTATTTTTTAATATTGGAACAAATAATTTTGAAAAAAACATTTTATCAAATTCTAACTAAATTTATATTGGTTAAAGGTTTTTTTCCAGTCTTTTCCCTGCAATACCTTCTGCATATAACTTTTATAGCATCTATTAAATTACTTTCTTGTTTTTTACTTGTTAATGAGAAGGTTTTTGATGATTCAAATATTTTCTCTTGTAGACCAAATTTAAATTCCTCTAAGTCATAAATTGGTAAACCTCTGATAGTAAGTAAAGGGTCTTTAATAATATTACCATTAGATGAGATAATAATTGTTACATCCATAAATCCATTATTTGAAATATTTCTTCTATCCTTTATAGATTGACCATCTTCATCAACACTTACTGATCCATCTACATATAGTCTGCCATGAGGGGCTTTATCATAAACTTGCGGTTTATCCCCTGGAGCAATTTTAACAATGTCACCATTTTCAACCAGAACAGTATTTTTTATTTGCATTTCTTTTGCAAACTTAACATGCTCTATCATATGTCGGTGCTCACCATGAACAGGTATAATACATCTAGGTTTAACCCAATTATACATATCCTTTAAATCCTCCCTGTTAGGATGACCAGAAACATGAACAAATTCAGTTTCTTCTGAAATAACTTCTATACCTTCTTTAACTAGTTGATTGTGTAACTTAGAAAGTTTTTTTTCATTTCCAGGTATAATTTTTGAGGAAAATATAACAGCATCACCCTTTTCAATATAAACATCAGGATGAACATAATTTGAAATTCTCATCATGGCTCCCATTGGTTCACCTTGACTACCTGTACAAAGATATACAATTTTTTCTCGTGAGATATTTTTAGCATCTCGTGGGTCGATAGGCTCAATCACATTTTTTAAATATCCACATTGCCTTGCTGCTTTGTAAATTCGGTGCATAGATCTACCAACTAATGAAATATGCCTACCTGTTTTTTCAGCACAAAAAAACATAGTTTCCATTCTAGCAACATTAGAAGCAAAAGAAGTTACAATTATTCTTTTTTTTAAATTGGACATTAAATTTAAAATATTTTTTCTAACATCCAATTCTGATCCTGATCTACCAATGCTAAAAACATTAGTTGAATCACAAATCATAGCAAGCACTCCTTCATCACCAATTTCTTTTAATCTATCAGAATTTATTTTTCCACCGATTAAAGGATTTGGATCTACTTTCCAATCTCCAGTATGGAGTATTACACCTGCTGGTGTTTCAATTCTTAAACCATTAGGCTCTAAAATTGAGTGAGTCAAAGTAATATATTCAATTTTAAAAGGTCCAAGATTTAATTGACCGTTAAGTTCAACTATCTGAAGAAAATTAGTGATGTCTATATTTTTTTCTCTGAACTTTTCTTTGATTAATACAGCGGTAAAAGGTGTTGCATAAATTTTACAATTCAGTTTTTGCCACAAGTGAGTTATGGCTCCAACATGATCTTCGTGTGCATGTGTTATAACAATACCACATAAATCATCTTTTCGGTCAACAATAAATCCAGGATCAGGATATATAACGTCTACACCAGGCACTGTATCATCAGCAAATGTTACACCAGTATCAATTATTATCCATTTTTGTTCACTTGGCTTACCATATGCATAGAGATTCATATTCATACCAATCTCACCTGAGCCTCCTAATGGACAAAATAATAATTCTTCTTTTTTCATTTTTATAAACTTTTCTTATTAATTATTTTAATCAAACCTTTTATTGTAATATCTTTATCAATTGAAACTTTATAATCTAAAGAGGATTTAAATAGATGAGAATAGCCTCCTGTAGCTATAACTTTAAAATTTCTTTTTGTTTCGAATTTAATTAACTTTATAATGTTATTAATTAGACCAGTATAGCCCCAAAAAAAACCTGATCTTAGTGCTGATAATGTATTATTT
>CABYUS010000025.1 GCA_902522225.1 uncultured Pelagibacteraceae bacterium | reverse complement strand
TTTAGATGCTCTAAAAAAATTTTTTCCATCAAGAAAACCCTCTGCAACAACTCCTTTCTCCTCCTGAAATAAATTTGGAACAAGTCCATCATAACTAACTATAATCTCATTTTTAAAGTCAGTTATAACAAAATTGATTATTTTATCGTTTATCTTAACTGAATTTTTTTTAACCATGCCTCCAACTCTTATTTTTTCTTTTTTAATCTCATTTAATGCTTTAATTTCTGTTGGGGATAAAAAGTAAACTACGTTTTCTTCTAAGGATTTTAAAACTAAAAATACAGTTAGAACGATTGCTGATAACAGCAAAAACAAAAATAATATTCTTAGTTTAACTTTCTTACCATACATGAAAAAAACAGGTTAAATCTTAGACTTAACAGTTGTGCCTGATATTATTTCTCTGTTAGTTGCTTGATCTCTTGCAGCCTTAGATTGTTCTGGGTTCAAAGAGCCATATTTTAAAACAAATTTATTTTTTTCTTGTTCAAATTTTAACTTGGTCACAAAGTAAAGGAATGTAAAATTTATCATTGTGAAAGCAAAAGCTGACCAAACAAAAATTCCATATCCATTCATTAACAATTTATCGATTATCATAATCTTTCTAATCCTTTATTCTTAATTTTTATCAATTCTGTATTATATTTCATCAAAAAAATTAGCAATGAAAACAATACAAATGCCGCAGTCATCAAAAATAATGGCAAAATCATTGATGAATGAATTGCAGAGTCACTTAAAATTTTAACTGACGAAGGTTGATGGAGAGTAGTCCACCATTCAACAGAAAATTTGATTATTGGTACATTAACTAATCCGATAATAGCAATTATTGATGTAATTTTTGTAACTTGCAACTTGTCCTCAAAAATCTTCCAAGACAATATGTACATCCCATAAAATAGAGCCAGTATAAGCATTGATGTAATTCTTGCATCCCACGCCCAAAAAGTTCCCCATGTAGGCTTTCCCCAAATTGCACCTGTAACTAATGCAATTATATTAAAAACTAATCCTGAGGGAGCTAAACTCTTTGCTATTAAAGAAAAATTTTTATTTTTAAAGATAAAATTTCCAATTGATAAAAATGCTATTGTCGAAAATATTCCTAATGAAACCCAAGCAGATGGAACATGAACATACATTATCCTAACGCTATCACTCTGTAAATAATCTGGCGGGGACAATATTAAAGCTTCAACTAGTCCTACGCTCAAAAAAACTACAAATAGAAAAAATACATACTTTTGAAATTTATATGTAATTGAAAACAGTTTATTTACTCCAAAAAATTTAAACATAAATCAGGAATGTTTTAGAGATGTTTTATTTTTTTTCAAGGATCTACTTGATCAAGGATGTGGAGGGAGATAATAAAAAAGGGTTTTAATTCATCCTTGATCAAATAATATCCATAATGTCATGATCATTTGTCAAATATTTGCACAAAATGTGTTGAAAAAATGAATTTATAATTAATTTGACTGCTTGAAATATCCTGAGCCTTTTTTCCCTGAAAATATCTCATTGATCAAAGGATGTTTGATTGGTTCCTCAGAATCGTCAAAAAGTAAGTTTTGTTCGGAAACATAAGCCTCATAGGTTAGATCATCATTCTCAGCCAACAAATGATAGAATGGTTGATCTTTACGTGGTCTTACATTTTTTGGAATTGATTGGTACCACTCTTCAGAATTATTGAATTCGAAGTCAACATCATAAATAACACCTCTAAAATCAAAGTGTTTATGTTTAACAACATCTCCAATGGAAAATTTAGCTTTTTTAAAACTCATTATCTATAAGCTATTTATTTTTTTTAAATAAATCAATAAAAAAAATATGAATGTTTTTTTAATCTGTTAATATCTTTGTGTGAATAAATCTTTACTAAAGTTTATTACAGACTTTGGACCTCTTTTAATATTCTTTTTCTTTTATTATGATTCTAATAAAGACTTAAAAGTCGCAATTCCTCCTTTTATAATTGCGACAATTATATCATTAGTTGTAGTTTGGTTTTTAGAAAAAAAAATTCCTATGGTTCCACTATTGGGTGGAGTTTTAATTACACTTTTTGGAGGTTTAACTATTTATTTTGATAACCCAGTCTTTATTTATATCAAACCCACAATAATAAATTTATTATTTGGTTTGGCGCTTTTATTTGGAAAATTCTTTACGGATGAGCCAATACTTAAAAAAATGTTAGGTAAATCAATTTCTTTAACAAATGAAGGTTGGGAAATTTTAAACAAAAGATGGATGATTTTTTTCTTTGTTGTTGCAATTTTAAATGAATTAGTTTGGAGAACGCAGTCTGAGGAGTTCTGGGTAAATTTTAAAGTTTGGGGGCTATTACCGATAACTTTTATTTTTACAGCATTCCAAGTATCAATAATAACAAAGCATAAAATAGATGAATAGAAATTTAAAGCTCATTGTAGATAACTCAAATTCTAAAGAAAAAGAGAAATATTTTTTTGAAAAAAAAGAACTTAAAATTATCTTAGATCTATATGCAAAAATGGTATCTGAAGGATCATGGAAAGATTATGGTCTTACCATATCAAGTAAGCAAGTAAGTTTTAGTGTTTTTAAAAATGCTGCCGAAAATGCAATGTATAAAATTTGTAAAAATTTCAAACCATCGAATAAAAACCTAAAATATTTAATTACTGATACTAATGGGAAAATATTAAAGAATTCTTTTGATCTAAAAGTTCTTTTAAAAAATACTAATTGGAAAAGATTTTAAATTTATAGAATTATCGTCTTTGACCGAAAAGTCTAAGCAGCATTATGAATAGATTAATGAAATCTAAGTAAAGAGTTAGGGCACCCATTACAGCTTTCTTTCCTATTAATTCACCGCTGTCTGATGCCGAATACATGTTTTTAATTTTTTGAGTGTCATAAGCTGTTAGACCAACAAAAATAAGAACACCAATAATTGATATCGCAAAATACATCATAGATGATTTTAAAAATATATTAACAATTGAGGCAATTATAATTCCAATAAGACCCATCATCAAAAATGATCCCATCTTTGTTAGATCCCTTTTAGTTGTGTAACCATAAATACTCATGGCACCAAAAGTCATTGAAGTTATGAAGAAAACTCTTGTAACACTTAAACCAGTGTAAATTAATAAAATAGATGAAAGAGAAAGTCCCATCAAAGCAGCAAAAACCCAGAAAGTAGTTTGTGCTTTTCCTGCACTCATTTTATTAATTCCAAAACTCATATAAAAAACAATTCCTAAAGGAGCTAACATTACAATCCACTTAAGACCTGATAAATAAATTGCATTTCCAAATTCTGTTAAGCCAACTATTGCTCCACTTGCATCCGTTACAACAGCAAACTTAAATGATAAAAGGGCTATAATTCCTGTTAGCAATATTCCAGTAGCCATGTAGTTATAAACTTTTAACATGTAGGCTCTTAGACCTTCATCCATTACAGCTGTTTGTTGTCCAGCTTTTGCTCTATTTAGAATATTTTCCTTATTGAATTCCATAATTGCAATATATAAACTTTTCGTATTTATTCAAGATGACAAAAATGGTTTAAAAAATTGTAAATATTCTATGAATTATAAGAAATTAGGCAATACTGACTTAGATGTGAGCACAATTTGTTTAGGCACTATGACTTGGGGAGAGCAAAATACCCAAGATGAGGGTTTTGAACAAATGGACTATGCTTTAGAACAAGGTGTTAATTTTTGGGATACTGCTGAACTTTATGCAATCCCTGCTAAAAAGAAAACATTCGGTAGAACTGAAGAAATTATTGGTAACTGGTTTAAGTCAAGAAATAAAAGAGATGAAGTTATTTTAGCCACAAAGATTTCTGGACCTGGTTTAAGTTGGATTAGAGGAGGAGGAAATCAATTTGATAAAAAGAATTTAAACGAAGCAGTTAATAAAAGCTTAGAAAGATTAAAAACAGACTATATTGATTTGTATCAGTTGCATTGGCCTGAAAGAAAAAGTAATTACTTTGGAAGGTTAGGATATGACCACAAAGATGAAGATGAGTGGAATGATTTTAACGAAATACTTGAAAGCTTAAGTGAAATAATTAAATCAGGCAAAATAAGATATGTCGGGCTTTCAAATGAAACTTCATGGGGCTTATCAAAATTTTTGGAAATTTCTAAAAATAAAAATTTACCTAGAATGATGTCAGTTCAAAACCCTTACAGTCTATTAAACAGAACATACGAAATTGGTTTAGCTGAAATATCAGTGAGAGAAAGAAGTGGACTACTTGCATACTCTCCTCTTGCAGGTGGATTTCTGTCAGGAAAATATAGGCAAAATAAAATGCCCGAAAAATCAAGACAGAAACTTTTTGGGGATTACTTTACGAGATACACAAAAACTCATGTTCCAGAAATTGTGGAAAAATATTTTAAAATATCATCAAAATACAACCTTAATTTTGCTCAAATGAGCTTAAAATTTTGTGAAATTCAAAAATTTATTACTTCAGTTATTATTGGCGCAACAACAATGGAGCAGTTGAAAACCAACGTAGAAAGTGTAAATGTAAAATTTAATACTGAGATAATAAATGAAATTAATAAAATCCATGCCCAGCACTCAAATCCTTGCCCTTAAAAAAATTTTTATAGTCTTAGGTATACTAATAATACAAAGCAACCTTAATGCTGAAGAGGTAAAAGAAGTTGGTAAATTTAAAGACTGGACTACTTTAATTTCTAACAGTGATGGACAAAAAATTTGTTTTGCACAATCTAAACCAGTATTACAATCTCCAAAAAGCAGTGAAAGAGAAGCAAGACTTTTTGTAACTTTTAGACCTCAAGATAAAGTTTCAGATGAAATAAGTATAACAGCAGGATATGAGTTTAATACAAGTAATACAATCTCCGCAAAGACAGGGAAAAAAAAATATAAATTTGATATTCAACAAAATAGTTTTGCATGGATAGCAGAC
Organism: uncultured Pelagibacteraceae bacterium; assembly: GCA_902522225.1. Lineage (GTDB taxonomy): Bacteria > Pseudomonadota > Alphaproteobacteria > Pelagibacterales > Pelagibacteraceae > Pelagibacter. The sequence goes on along the minus strand of CABYUS010000025.1, from coordinate 3,921 downwards.
GGAAAAATTGAAAAGAAAATGATTAAATCGATGAAAAAAGGATCTAGAATAATGGTAACAGGATATAACAAACAAAACTCACAAACCATTGATCATTACTCTTTAATGGGATTTACAAAAGCTTATAACGCAGCTAAAAAAAATTGTACTTAAATAATGAGAACTAAAAAAAAAATAGTCCTTGCATATTCAGGGGGGCTAGATACCTCAATAATACTTAAATGGCTTCAGGAAAATTATGATGCTGAAGTAATTTGTTACACAGCCGATGTCGGTCAAGAATTAGATAAGAAAAAAATTAAAAGTAACGCAAAAAAATTAGGTGTAAAAAATATTATAATTAAAGATTTAAAAAATACTTTTGTTAAAGATTATGTCTACCCAATGATCAGAGGTCATGCAATTTATGAAGGTGTTTATTTACTTGGAACATCTATTGCAAGACCACTTATTGCAAAAGATCAAATCAGTGTAGCTAAAAAATTTAAAGCCTTTGCAGTTTCTCATGGATCTACAGGTAAAGGTAACGATCAAGTAAGATTTGAACTTGGCTACCATTACTTTGGACCAAAAATAAAAATAATTGCTCCATGGAGAATTTGGAAACTTAAATCAAGAACTGATTTAATTAATTATGCAAAGAAAAATAAAATTTCAATCCCTCAAGATAAAAAAGGTGCTCCACCATTTTCGGTTGATGATAATTTATTTCATACTTCAACAGAAGGGAAAGTGTTAGAAAATCCAAAAAATTCTACTCCAGAATTTATATTTCAAAGAACTACATCTCCAGAAAAAGCACCAAACAAATCTTCTTTTGTTACAATAAATTTTAAAAGAGGCGATCCAGTAGGTATAAATGGGAAAAAACTATTGCCTTATAAACTCTTAGATAAATTAAATAATCTTGCGGGTAAAAATGGAATAGGAAGAGTAGATTTAGTTGAAAATAGATTTATTGGAATTAAATCGAGAGGAGTTTACGAAACACCTGGTGGAACAATATTAATGACAGCACATAGAGCAATGGAGTCTGTAACACTTGATAAAGAAACAATGCATAAGAAAGATGAAGTGATGCCAAGATACGCAGAACTTATTTACAATGGTTATTGGTATTCAAAAGAAAGATTTAAACTTCAAAAAATAATCGATCTAAAAAGAAATAAAGTAAATGGATCAGTTAAACTTAAACTCTATAAGGGAAATATTACAATTCAATCAAGACAAACATCTAGTAATGCCTACTCTATGAAAAAAGTCTCTTTCGAGGAAAATAAAACTTTCAATAAATCAAATGTTGAAAGATTTATTAACTTTCACAAAAAAAAACTAAGATAAATTAAGGTATTAATTCATGAAACTTATACCTAGTAGGAATACTGCTTTAGAAAATTTAGACAATTTTACAGATACCAATCTTGGGGATTACTCTAAACTAAGAAATTTTGATTTTGGTCCTGATAAAAGATCAAATACATCATGTTTGTCCCCTTATATAACTCACGGTATAATTAATGAGAAAGAAGTAATAAGTAAATCATTAGGCAAATTCTCTTTTTTAAAAAATGAAAAATTTATCCAAGAAGTTTTATGGCGGACTTATTGGAAAGGTTGGATGGAGCTTAGATCAGAAGTATGGGGCGACTATTTAATAGACTTAAAAAAGTTAAAGAGGAATTTAAAGATGATAAAAATTATTTAAATGCGATTGAAGGAAACACAGAAATTGAATGCTTTAATGCATGGGTTAATGAATTAAAAAATTATAATTATTTACATAATCATACAAGAATGTGGTTTGCGAGTATTTGGATATTTACTTTAGAATTACCATGGCAACTTGGAGCGGAATTTTTCATGCAACATTTATTAGACGGAGATACAGCATCTAATACTTTGGGGTGGCGTTGGGTTGCAGGTATCCAAACTAAAGGAAAACATTATCTGGCAAGTGAATGGAATATCAAAAAGTTTACAAATAATAGATTTCAAAACATTAAGCTTAATGAAAATGCGCCACCAAAGATAAATGATAAAAACTATACTATTCTTCATAAAACTTTTGAAAATCCTGTAGATATAGAGAGTAAAAACTTACTTATATTTGAAAATAACTTAGCATTTGAAATCACAGACTTTGTGAACAATAAATTTAAAAAAATCATTCTTGTATCTAATAACAATGAAAATAAAATTATTAAACTCAGTGAAAACGTAGTGAATTTTAAAGCTAGCTTATTAGAAGACCAAAAAAAAAGGTTACAAGAAAAATCAATAGATTGTGAAGTAATAAATATTCATGAAATTAAAAATTTAGAAAGTAGTTACTGTCTTTATCCGACTGTTGGAGAGAATTTAGACTATATTAATCAAAACTCTATAAAAAATATTAATTTTCTCTACAGAAAGCTAGATCAAAATTCCTGGAAATTTTGTAATAAAGGATTTTTTAATTTTAAAAATTATATACCAAAAATAGTGGAAAATTTAATAAATTAAAAATTAGTTTTTTTTAGAACAATTTTTTGAACAATATTTCACCCTCTCCCAATTTAATTTCCATTTTTTTCTCCACGTAAATGGACGATTACAGACTGGACAAGTTTTTGAGGGTAGATTTTCTTTTTTCATTTAAGCTGGTGTTTATTTTTTAAAAATAAAAAATAGGCTACAATTTCGTAAATATAATGAAAAATTATAAACAGTGGCTTAAAGCTAAATATTTTCGCAAGTATTTTATATTTTGGAATTTTAGACCAAATAATAATAAAAGCTTTTGCACCTCCTATAACTTTTCCATCCTCTATAACATGCAATCTTCTTAGTAATTCAGCTTGTGTTTTAGAGGTTTTAACCAATGCATCTTCATTATTTGTGATATCAACCCACTCTAGAGAGCTATCTGCAATTTTTTTGTAATGATTAATCTCTAATCTGCAAATATTACATGAATCGTTAAAATATACTTTAATTGACATTTGTATTTCTTTTTATAAATTTTTCTGCTTCAGATAAAATTAATTTTTTTCTATCAGATTTCATTTTATCAAATATCCTAACCATCATTGATAATCTTGGATTTTTTAGGAAAAAATTTCGATTTTTATTTATAAATCTCCAATATAAACCATCCATTGTATTGCACCATTCTCCTTTTTTAAAATCCATCATTTTCATAAAATAACTTGATCCACATATATAAGGTTTGGTTGCAAATATTCCACCATCGCTAAATAATCCCATACCATAAACATTAGGAACCATTACCCAGTCTGATGAGTCCACGAACATCTCCATAAACCATTTATAAACTGACTTGGGCTCTACTTCACACAGATTCATAATATTAGATAAAATCATTAATCTTTCAATATGATGAGACCAACCATATTTATCAGCATTTTTTATTGCATAATCTAAAGGTGGCAAACCTGTTGTGCCATCATACCAAGAATTTTTCATTTTCCTTTTTTGTTTAAAAAAGTTTTTGGTTTCCATTTCTTCACTATAACTTTGATAAATACCTCTCATAAATTCTCTCCAACCAATAACCTGTCTGATATACCCCTCAAGAGAATTTAATCTGATTTTATTTTTTTTATTAATTTCAAGAACTTTATTCACAACAATCTCTGGAGTTATTAATCCCATGTTCATATATGGACTTAAGGCACTGTGGAAAAGAATATTGTTATTTTGATCAACAGCATCCTCATAATCACCAAATAGATTTAATTTTTCTTTGATAAAAAAAACTAAAAGTTTATTAACTTCTTTTTGTTCTGTCGCAAACCAAAAATTCTTTGTGTCGCCTGGATGATTTCTAAAAGTTTTTTCTACAATTGGTTTTAATTTTTTTGTATGGGCTGTTTCGATTATATTAGGAAGTTTAGGAATCTCTGTACCTTTTGGTAATTT
>CABYUS010000024.1 GCA_902522225.1 uncultured Pelagibacteraceae bacterium | reverse complement strand
TAAGCTCCAAAAGTTTTCTATTATTTTTTTTCCTAAACCGTCAATTGAAAATGCTTCTTTGGACACAAAATGCTTTAATTTTTCTATTACAATTTTTTCACATTTGAAATCATTGTTAGTACATCTCCTTACTGCATCAACTTTTTTTGTAATTGAATTAAAATCTTTGATTGTAGGAGACCCACATGAAGGACAATTTTTTGGAAATAAAAACTTTTTTGAATTTTTGTTTCTTTTGGATAAATCAACAGAAGTAACATGTGGTATTACATCTCCTGCACGTTCAACTGTTACTACATCTCCTATTCTTATATCTTTTCTATTAATCTCATCTTCGTTGTGTAAAGTTGCATTAGATACCATTACACCACCAATATTAACTGGATTTATTTTAGCTACAGGTGTTAGTGCTCCAGTTCTGCCGATTTGGATTTCAATATTTTTAATTATAGAAATTGAGCTGTTTGCTGAGAATTTATGTGCTATAGCCCATCTTGGTGCGTTAGCCACAAAACCCAATCTTTCTTGCAATGTAAATTCATCTATTTTGTAAACAACACCATCAATATCAAAATCGATTTCATTTCTTTTTGCCTCTAAATATTGATGATTTTTAAGTAAATTATCTAATCCTGAAATTTTTTTATTAAATTTATTTGTTTTAAAACCCCAAATATTCAAATATTTTAAAAATTCAGTTTGAGTTTTAATTTCCATTTTTTCTGAGTAACCATAAGTGTATGCAATAAATTTTAATGGAATTTTTTTAGTTTCCTCTGGATTTTTTTGTCTTAAAGAACCTGAGGCAGCATTCCTTGGATTTGCAAATTTTTCACTTAGGGATTTAAAATCATTTTTTCCAATAAATACTTCTCCCCTTATATCTATCTCCCTAGGAAAATTAGAATCTTCTATAACTTTTGGTATATCATTTATTGTAAACAAATTTTTAGTGATATCCTCCCCAATTTTCCCATCGCCTCTTGATAAGCCTTTTACAAATTTACCGTTTTTATATAATAATGATGCAGATATCCCATCTATCTTGGGTTCTGTACTAAATTCAAATGCTTTATCACCATCTTTTAAACCTAAAAAATTAATTATTTTTTTTTGGAAATTTTCTAAGTCGTTTTTATCAAACGCATTAGATAAAGATAACATTGGAACTTTATGATTAACTTTTGTAAAATTTTTTGATGGTTTAAAACCAACTGTTTTTGATGGTGAGTCTTTGCTTTCTAAAAAAGAATTTTTATTTTCTAATTCAAGTATTTCATTTTTTAAACTATCATAGTCTGCATCATTAACTAGTGGCGAATTATTTTGATAATAATATTTATTATATTTGACTAGTAATTTAATTTTCTCTAAATATTTTTTTTTTAGATTTGCATTCTTCATTATTTTTCAAATAAAGTTTTGAACTTGCTCAAAATGAAATTGCTTTTTTCTTTTTTTTTATCAGGATCTATTTGCTCAAATTCTTTATTAAAAATTTTATATGAGGCTTGATACCATTCACTAGATTGATAATTGTAACCTAATAAAGATGCAAATTTTTTAGACTCATCTAAAAGTCCAATTTTATAATGGAGTTCAACTAATCTATGAAGAGCTTCTTCGATATAAATTGTTGTACTGTAATTATCTACAACAAATTTAAATCTATTAATTGCTGCAATCCATTTTTCTTTTTTAATATAATATTTTCCGATATACATCTCTTTTCCAGCCAGAGTTTCATCAATTAAATCTAATTTAAATTTAGCGTCCAAAGCAAAATCAGTATTTGGATACTCTCTTATAACCAAATTGAAAGTCTCTTTTGCCTTAATTAATGGATCTAAATCTTTCTTTTCATCAATAATTTTTTCATAATGACAAGTAGCTAGTAGGAAATAAGCATAATCTAATCTTTTGCTTTGAGGATAAGTTTTAATAAATCTCTCAAGTTCAGCAATTGCATCTGCAAAATAATCTTGACTATAATAAGAATATGCTGCCATTAATAAAGACTTAGGTGCCCATTCTGATTGAGGAAAAAGTAATTCAGCATCAGTAAAATGTTTTGCTGCATACAGTGCATCTCCGTCTTCAAGAGCCTTCAATCCTTTTTTATAGGACTCTAACATCTGTGTTTCTATTACGTCATCAATAATAATTTCTACTTTCTCTTCTTTTTTTGAACACGATGGAAAGAGTAATAACGAAATTAAAATTAATATATTTATGATTTTCATTAAATAAGTTTTTAACAGAAATAATAAAAAACTCTAATACTTAAGCTATAGATTTAAGTTGATTTCTTGAAATAAATGAGTGTGGGACGTTTTTTTCTTTAATTTCAAATATTGAAAAATTTTTTCTATCTTCAAAGGTTTTTCTCATAAGTTTGTTTGTCATATAATGTCCACCTTGCGAACATACTACTTTTGCCAACATTTTATATCCTGACAAATATAAATCACCCATACAATCTAGAATTTTATGGTTCACAAATTCGTTTTCATTTCTTAATCCATTTTTGTTTAATATTTCATTGTCTTTAACTACTATTGCATTTTCAAGGCTGCCACCCAATGCTAAGTTCATTTTTTTTAATTTTTCAATATCTTGATATAAACAAAAAGTTCTTGAATCATAAATATCATTCAAGTTATCCTCATACACTTTAATTTTTTTTCTTTGTTTAGATATAATCGGATTATTGAAATTTATTTCAAAGTCTATATCTAAACTTAAATTGTTAGGTTCTATTGAAACAAATTTATTGCCATCTTTAATAGAAACTTTTTTCTCAATTTTTATAATTTTAATTGGAATGTCACTAATTTCTAATCCTGTTTGATCAAATGCTTTTACAAATTCTCTTGCTGAACCATCTAAAATTGGCACCTCTATCGAGTCTATTTCTATCAATAAGTTATCAATTCCCTTACCAAAGATAGCAGCCATCAAATGTTCAATTGTCATTACAGAATTTCCGTATTCATTTGAAATAGTTGTACATAAATTTGCATTTGATACATTAAATACTCCAGGAAAAATAATATTTTGATTCTTTAGATCAGTTCTTTTAAAAACAATACCTGAGTTTGGTTTAGTGGGTAATAATTTTAAATTTACTTTTTTACCTGAATGAAGGCCAATCCCTTTAAAGTTTATTTCATTTTTAATTGTTTTTTGATTTAAAACTGACATAAAATACCTTATATTTTGTTAATATCAGCTTCAAAAGACAACTAATGTTACAAGAAAATACAAAAATTATTTAAAAAGGTTAAAAAATCTTACAAAAAACCCTGATATTTCATTTTGTTTAGGGACTATAACAACCTCTTGAGGATTACCCTTTAAAAGTAAATTTTCCCCACTCTTACAAATAATTTTTGATGTTTCGGTAAAATAGTCAAATTCATCTAATAAATTTAGATTTTTAATAATACTTATAGAATTGCTTTCGAATATTCTTGATCCTGAACCTATTAAAATTATCTTATACTTTTCATCTTCTTCATCGATTAATATATCCCTAACGATCTTAGTGCTCATGCTCAAAATCTCATCAATTCTTGCAAAAATTATCTCTTTAATCATTAGAGAAAATTCCTCATGGTTAAGTTTATTTTCATTTAGATTTCTGAGCAGTTTTTCTTGAGTATCAAAATTTTCCGAAAATAAATCTTTGTTGTTAAAATTTCTTTTAATAGTCTCTGCTTCTTCATACGAAATCTTCAAAACTTTTGATATATCCTTTGTTATATGATTGCCTCCAATTGGTATTAAATTAAACGTTTTGAGGTATTGATTTTTATAAGTAATAATCGAGGTTTTGTCGTAACCCAGTTCAACAAATATGATATTTTCAAGAGAGGTGAATTTATCTTTATAATTAAAAGATTTTGCATAACTAGAAGAAATAATATTTTTAACAGATATATGATTTTTTTTAAATATATTATTAACTTTTTCCAAAATATTTTTAGGAAAGCAAATAAATAAAATATCTAAGGATAATAATTTATATTCTTTTTCAAGTTGTATTGTTGAAAAGTTTTCACCATCAATTTTAAAATTAGTAATCAAGATATGCAAAATCTTCACGTCTTTATTATGCTTATTAATTTCTTGTTTTGCATTATTTACTAAAATTTTAACATCATTGCTTGTAAGTTTTTTATTATCTCCCTTTTTTGAAATAGACAAAGTGAGATTAAACGAATCGATCGAGTCTATTAATATATTTGCAGATTCAACATATTCATTTATTTTCTTTTCTAAATCTAAAACTAAAAATTCCAAACTATGATTAAGATTATCAATATTTAAATCTTCTTGTTTAAAGGATGAAATACATTTTTTTTCAAAAGAAATCTGTTGGTCATTTAAATTTTTACCAAACGCACCTGCTCTTATTGTGGTTGAGCCCAAATCAAAAAAAATATTATAATTTTTACTCATTTGAAGTAATAATATAATTTTCAATTCTCATATCTAATAAATTAAATTTATCTAATTTGTCGTCATTGATTATGGTGTGAGCCCTATTCATTGCATCTTTTATATCTCTATTAGGTAATTTAATAACCAAACCACTTTTAGTTTTCAAATCCCATCTTCCAGTTTGAAAATAATAAAATGTTTCTATTTCTTGAAAATTAAATTTTGAAACATCTATAATCTTTTTTAAGTGAAAAAATTTTTTATAATTATTAGAAGCTAATACTAGTGGAAGATCTAGATCATTGTACGCTGAATATTTCATGCTTATCAATTTATCATTCTCTCCAATTACATATTTATTATTTTTTAAATAAGTGAAAGCTATAAAATTTGTTTTCTTTAATTTTAGTTCAATTTTGTTTGGATAAATCTTTTTAATTTCATATGAACCAATGATACTGAATTGATCTAAGATCTTCTTAAATTCTTCTTTTCTTAAAGTAAAAATTTTTCTATCTTTAAATATATTGAGCTTTTGCTCAATAATAACATTATTTTTATGTGAAAGACCTATTACTTTAATATTCCTTATTTTAAACGAAATTAAATTTTTTGAATTATTAAAATTAAAGTTAATTGTGGTTAAAAATAAAAAAATAAAAAAGTAAAAATAAAAGTTTTTTTTATTATCTATTAATTGAAGCATCATTAATTATCCATTTAAGCAATCGCATAAAGCTAATTCCTTTATGCGCTGCAATTTCAGGAACTAAAGATAATTTAGTCATTCCTGGTTGAGTATTTATTTCCAAAAGGTAGAATTTTCCATTAAAATACTTAAAATCAGATCTTGTAACACCTCTGCATCCTATAAGCTTGTGAGCTTTGAGAGCTAAATTAAGAACCTCATCAAGTTTTTTTTTACTTAAATCAACTGGAATAATATGTTTAGTGCCAGCCTTAATATTGTACTTTGCTTTATAATCATAAAATTTTCTTTTTGGTGACAATTCTATTGCACCTAGTTTTTTATTTCCCATTATAGCAACTTGAATCTCTCTTCCACCAATATACTTTTCTACAAGAACCTCTTTATATGAAGACAATTTTTTCAGATTTTTGATAATATTTTTTTTATTACAAATATTTACATCTACACTTGATCCTTCATCAACTGGCTTTATAACTACAGGAAATTTTAGTTTTTTTTCAATTTTCATAGTAATTTTATTTTTATTTTTAATAAAATCAAAATTATTTAATTTAAGGAACTGAGGGGTTCTAATATTATTTTTAATAAAAATTCTTTTTGAAATTTCTTTATCCATTGCAATTGAAGATGAATTTACACCAGAATGAGTATATTTTATTTTTAAATTTTCCAACATGGCTTGTATATACCCATCCTCTCCAAACCTTCCATGAAGAGAGTTGTAAACTACATCTGGTTTAAATTTTTTAATTTTTTCTATGAATTTAAAGTCTGGTTCACATACTAATATTTTATATTTATTTTTTAATATATTGTAGATAGATTTTGCTGATGCTCTGCTTATTTCTTTTTCTTTAGAATATCCACCAGATAAAATTAAAATTTTTTTCATTTATCCGACTATTTCTATTTCCAATTCTAACTTTATACCAGTCTCTTTTTCTATTTTAATACAAACAAAATCTATAAGCTGTTTCATTTGATCATAAGTTGCATTTTTTTTATTAACGAAAAAATTAGAGTGTTTATCTGATATTGCCGCATCTCCAAACATTTTATTCTTAGGTATAATTTCATTAATCAATTCCCACACTTTCTTTTGAGTTTGATTTTTTGGATTTTTAAATGTACTACCGCCTGTTTTAATTTGCGATGGTTGAGTTTTTATTTTTTTTCGCTTTAAAAGATTAATTTTTTCCTCTACATCTTTTTGAATTTTTTTTTGTCCTTTTAAACTTGCGCTTAAAAAAATTAAATCTTTCGATAAATCATTTTTTCTATATTCAAAATTAATTTTTGATGCAGGAATTGTGTAAATATTGCCATTATTATCAATTACTTGTACAGATAATAAAACATCTTTGAATTCTGTTCCATAACACCCTGAATTCATACGAATGCCTCCTCCTATAGAGCCAGGGATACAAGATAAAAATTCTAAACCTCCTATACCATTATTTTTTGCAAAATTTGAAACTTTGTGATCTAGAGCAGCACTGCCCGCAACAATTGTTTCATCATTTAGTAAAGAGATATTTGAGAAGCTTTTTCCAAGCTTAATAGTTACTCCATCAAATCCTGAATCTTTCACTAATATATTTGATCCAGCACCTAATGAAAAAAAATTAATTTTTTTCCCAAAAAGTTTCATAAATTTAGACAGATCATTAAGTGTTTCGGCTTTAAAAAAAACTTTAGTTTTTCCTCCAATATTAAACCAATTATGATTTTTCAAAGAATAATCAAAATTTATACTAACTTCGTAATCATTGGAGAATTTTTCAATATCTTTTTTTATTTTCATAGCCTTTCAGTTATATCCCTTATCCAATTAGAGATAGATCCTGCCCCCATGGCAATTAATATTTTTTTTCCATAAATATTATTTTTTATGTAATTTGAAAGTTCAGTCTTATTATTAATTAATATCACTTGTGCTTTTGAGTTAGAACTTAATTGTTTTGCAAAAGCAGAGTAATTAAAACCAAGCTTTAATGTTTCTCCTGCTGAATATAGTGGGCATAAAATTATTTTATCTGCATCCTTAAATGAATTTGTAAACTCTATTTTTAAATTTTTTAATCTTGATATTCTATGAGGTTGAAAAATAGATATTATTTGTTCTTTCTTGTAGACTTCTTTAACGCCTCTTAAAACTCCTTTTATCTCAGTTGGATGGTGAGCATAATCATCAAAGATCAAACTTCCCCTATATGTCTTTAATTTATTAAATCTTCTTTCAACACCTTTAAATTCAGCTAAACCTCTTTTAATCAAGTAAGAGGAAATACCTATTATTTTACATATTGAAGCCGACGCGGCTGCATTACGTATATTATGTAAGCCAAGTAACGGAATTTTAATTTTGTTAATAACAAAATTTTTCTTACCAGGTAACTTTATCAGAAGATCAAAATAAGAGAATTCAGTATTTTGTATAATATTATGTATCCAAAAATTAGATTTTTTATTCGTTCCATAAGTTAGATAATTTTTGACTTTAATGTTTTTTATTATTTCATTAATATTTTTATCATCAACGCATATAATTGATTTACCAAATGAGGGAGTTTTCTCAATGAACTTTTTGAAGGATCTTTTTAATGAGTTGAGATTTTTGTAATGATCCATATGTTCTTTATCAATATTTGTTACAATTGAATAAGTTGGTGAAACCTTTAAAAAACTTCCATCAGATTCATCTGACTCGATTAAACACCAATTACTTTTTCCTAATTTAGCAGAATTTTTAATAGATTTGATAACTCCACCATTTATGACAGTAGGATCTAATTTTGCTTTTGAGAAAATACCTGAAACTAATGAAGTTGTAGTAGTTTTCCCATGTGATCCACTGACAACTACATTTTGTTTAATTAGAGATACAATATGAGCTAACATATCGCCTCTTAAATAAATTGGTAGTTTTTTTCTTTTTCCTATAATTAGTTCTATATTATGCTTATCAATCGCAGATGAAATTACTAGAATTGTAGAATTAGAAATATTTTTTTTTTTATGTCCAATAAATACTTTGATATTATTTTGTTTTAGTCTTTCAATATTTTTATTTGAATTTAGATCACTTCCCTGAACATTGAAACCTAATCCCTTCATAATTAAGGCTAAACCACTCATGCCAATTCCACCTATACCTACAAAATGAATGATTTCTGTCTTAGCTAGATTTATTTTCATTGATATGATCTATAATTTTTTGATTAAGTTTTTCCCATGTATTGCTCTTATTTAATTTTAAGAGATTATTTTTCTTTAGCGAATATTCTTTTTTATCAATCATTATTTGATTTACTATCTTGTAAATATCTCCAGAATTAAAGGTTTTTTCGTGTAATATCCAGCAGCAATTTAAATCATAATATCTTTTAGCATTTAAATACTGATGATTATCTGTTGCATAAGGAAATGGAATAGAAATAAAAGGTATATTTAAATGTGATAATTCAGCTAAAGAAGATGCTCCAGCTCTGGTTATTGCAATATCAAATTCACTATTTTTACATAATAAATTATCTTCAAAAAAAAATAAATTATTTTTAATATTATTGTCTTCATATTCTTTTTTAAAATTATCAATATCAAAACCTGATGAAAGTTGTTGAGTAATCTCAATTTTATACTTTTTCGATAAATAGATTATTTCATTTTTTAAGTTTTTACTAAAAAATAAAGATGCTTGACTTCCTCCCATTATCAATATTTTTAATGAGTCCCCATTAACATAACTCTTTTTTTTTTTTAAATAAAAACAATTATTTAATAAAGGCTCAATTACAACTTTTTTACTACTTGTAATTATATTTTCATCATAACAAATTATTTTGTCTGAAAATCTTAACAAAAATTTATTTGATCTTCCAATTATTGAATTTGGTTCAAATAAAATAATTTTTTTACGAAACACTTTTGC
>CABYUS010000023.1 GCA_902522225.1 uncultured Pelagibacteraceae bacterium | reverse complement strand
CAAATACAACAAAAAATAAATTTTTAAGAATTGTTAGAAAAGCTAAGGAGTATATTAAAATTGGAGATATTTTTCAGGTAGTGCTTAGCCAAAGATTTGAAGCTAATCTCGTAAAAAAACCATTAGAAATTTATAAAAAATTAAGGATTACTAATCCATCACCTTTTATGTATTTCTTTAATTTTACAGATTTTCAAATTATTGGGGCAAGTCCAGAAATCTTAGTTAGATTAAGAGATAATAAAATAACCGTTAGACCTATAGCTGGTACTAGACCTAGGGGCAAAAATCAGAAAGAGGACAATTTTTACAAAAGAGATTTACTAAAAGATAAAAAGGAACTCTCTGAACATTTGATGTTACTTGATTTAGGAAGAAATGATGCGGGTAAAGTGTCAAAGATTAATACTGTAAAGGTAACAGAAAGTTTTATAATTGAAAAATATTCCCACGTTATGCACATAGTTTCAAATGTAGTAGGTATTTATAATAAAAATTACTCAAAATTTAAAACATTGTTAGCTGGTTTTCCTGCGGGCACTGTATCGGGTGCACCTAAAATAAGAGCTATGGAAATAATTGATGAATTGGAAAAAACTAAAAGAAAAGTTTATGCAGGTGGAATAGGATATTTTTCAGCTAATGGAGAGTTTGACACATGCATTGCATTAAGAACAGCTATAGCAAAAAATAAGAAATTTTACGTACAAGCAGGAGCAGGAATTGTTGCTGATAGCAAACCTTTAAATGAATATAAAGAAACTGTAAATAAGGCTAAAGCTTTGTTAAATGCACTAAAATGAAAAAAATTATATTAATTGATAATTACGATAGTTTCACTTTTAATTTGTACCACTATTTTTCTTCATTAAAAATAAACGTTGATGTTATAAGAAATGATAAAGTAACTTATAAAGAAATATCTAAAAAAAAATACACTGCAATTGTAATTTCACCTGGCCCCGGTAATCCTGATCAATCTGGGAATTGTATTAGTATAGTAAAAAAGTTATATAAGAAAATACCAATTTTGGGTGTGTGCCTAGGTCACCAAATTATAGGACAAGTGTTTGGTTCAAAAATAGTACAAGCAAAAAAATTAATGCATGGAAAAGTAAGTAAAATAAAATCAAAAAAAATAGGAATATTAAAAGGACTGCCTAATATTTTCGAAGCTACTAGATATCATAGTTTGATAATTGATAAAAAAACCTTATCTAGTGATTTAGAAATTACCGCAGAAACTTCAGATGGATTAATTATGGGAGTAAAACACAAAAAATATAATGTTCATGGAGTGCAATTTCATCCTGAAAGTATTAAAACTAAGATTGGTATAAAGATTTTAAAAAACTTTTTAGAATTTAAGGATTTATGAAAAAATATATAGATAAGATTAGAAATAAGGAAAACTTATCTTTCAATGAAAGCAAGGAAGCATTTAAAATATTGATGGATGGTAAAGCTAATGATCAAGAAATTTTTGATTTTTTAACTTTATTATCTGACAAAGGTGAATCATCAGATGAAATAGCTGGTGGTGTTTATGTTTTAAGAGATAAATCTAAAAGAGTTAATGTAGAAGATTGTATTGATACATGTGGAACTGGTGGCGATGGGATGAATACACTTAATATATCAACTGCGTCAGCATTATTATTGGCAAGCATGAATATAAAGGTAGCTAAGCACGGAAATAAAGCCGTTTCATCAAAATGTGGATCTGGTGATGTTTTAGAAGAATTAAATATCAAGATTGACCTAGAGCCAAATGACATTGAAAGACAAATCTCTGAAAATAATTTTGGTTTTATGTTTGCGCCAAATTATCATAGTGCAATGAGATTTGTAGGCCCAACTAGAAAAAAAATAGGAAAAAGAACTATTTTTAACATGATTGGTCCTTTAAGTAGTCCCGCTCTAGTAAAGAGACAGGTTGTTGGAGTTTTTGATAAAAAATTATTAAAAATATTTGCTAATGCGTTAAATAATTTAGATATTAAATTTGCATGGATTTTAAATAGTGATGATGGCTTGGATGAAATATCTCCTTATGAGAAAACTAATATAATTCAATTAAAAAATGGCAAAATTTCTGAAATTGTAATAGATCCTAAAAAATTAAAGGTTGGCGCAGAAAAATTTGAAAATCTTATTGGTGATGATGCAAAATTTAATAGTATGAAAATGATTAATATATTTAAAGGTGAAGATAATGATTTTTCGAAAGCTGTTTGTTTAAATGCAGCGGCTGGATTAATAGTATCAGAGAAATATGATAACTTTGAATTAGCTTATAATTATGCAAGAGGTTTTATAAAATCAGGAAAAGTATATAAATATTTAGTAAGAATACAAAATGTCTGAAAATATTCTAGAAAAAATAATTAAAAAAAAAATTAAAAAAATTAATAATTTAAAGCAAAATATAGCATTAAGTTCTTTATTGGAAAAAATTAATGAAGATAATTTATTCATAAATTTTAAAGAAAAAATTAAAGATAATATAAACCAAAAAAAATTTTCTATTATTGCTGAAATAAAAAAAGCAAGCCCTTCTGCTGGTATTATCGTTGAAAATTACAATCCTGTAGAGATTGCTAGTGTGTATGAGAAAAATAATGCTACTTGTTTATCAGTTTTAACTGAAGAAGAATTTTTCTTAGGAAATTTATTACATATAAGCAAAATCAAACAAAAAATATCATTACCTATTCTTTGTAAGGATTTTTTTATTGATAAATTCCAAATCCCTCTCGCTAAAAGTTATGGTGCTGATGCAATACTAATTATATTAGCCGGTATCTCTGATAATTTAGCCTTAGAGTTGTATGAAGAAGCTTTAAAATTTAACATGTCTATTATCGTTGAAGTGCACACAGTTGAAGAAGCAAAAAAATCATTAAAATTTAATGAAGCTTTAATAGGAATTAACAACAGAAATCTTAAAACACTAAAAACAGATATTAATACAACTTATGATATTTATAATGTTTTAATAAATCATAAAGGTCCAATAATTTCTGAAAGTGGAATTAAAACAAAAGATGAACTTTTGAATTTATCTGAAAAAACATCAATTAAAACTTTCTTAATTGGTGAATCACTTTTAAAAAATCTATCAAATAATTCTATATTTTCAGTTCTATAGTTAAAAAATGCCTAATTTTGTTAACTTTTTAGCTATTGTTAAAATATAAGAACTTTTGTAGAACATATTTTGTACGATATTTGTTCTTATGCTAACTAAAAAACAAAAAAACCTATTATTGTTTATCAACAAAAAGTTGAGAGGTTCAGGTGTATCCCCATCATATGAGGAAATGAAAGACTCACTAAATTTAAAATCAAAATCAGGTATTCATCGTTTAATTAGCGCATTAGAAGAAAGAGGATTTATTAAAAGACTTGCTCATAAAGCAAGAGCTTTAGAGGTAATTAAATTACCTGAGACTGCTTCTGCTAATGATATTTACAATAGTTTTTCGCCAAGTGTAATTAAAGGTGGTTTAGATGAAAACACAAATAGCTCTGAAGGACCAGAAGTACCTGTGCTAGGAAAAATTGCTGCAGGAACGCCTGTTGAAGCTATTCAAAATGAGGTTTCGAGAGTTCCTTTACCAAATAATTTAGAAAAAAATGGAAGCTATTTTGGACTTAAAGTTCAAGGTGACTCAATGATAGAAGCGGGTATAAATGAAGGAGATACTGTAATTATTAAAAAAACAGAAACTGCTGAAAATGGGAAAATAGTTGTTGCTTTAATTGATGATCATGAGGCAATGCTGAAGAGAATTAGAAAAAAGGGTAAAACCGTAGCGCTAGAAAGTGCTAATAGAAATTACGAAACAAAAATTTTTGGTCCTGACAGGGTTAAAGTTCAAGGTATATTGGTATCTTTATATAGAAACTTTTCATAAAATAGTCTAAAAGCAACAAATGTCTAAAGTAGCAACAAGATTTGCTCCATCGCCAACTGGTCCGTTGCATATTGGTGGAATAAGAACCGCTCTATTTAGTTGGTTATATTCAAAAAATCAAAAAGGTAAATTTTATCTCAGAATTGAAGATACGGATAAGGAAAGATCAAAAGATGAATATAAAGATCAAATTATTAATTCGCTTAAATGGATAGGAATTGAGCATGATGGCAATGAATATATACAATCAAAAAAAATTGATGATCATGTTAAAATTGCTAATGAGTTGTTAAAAAAAAACTATGCTTATAAATGTTATTGCTCAAGCGAAGAAATTGAAGATCAAAAGAAAAGAGCAAAGCAAAAAAAAATTCCATATATTTATAATAGAAAATGGAGAGATCTTTCCGAGGTAGATGCACCTAAAGATATTAAACCGGTAATAAGATTTAAAAGCAAAATTAAAGGATCGTATATTTTAAAAGATATTGTGCAAGGAGATATTGAAATTGAAAACGATACAATTGAAGATTTTGTTATTTTAAGAAATGACGGTACACCAACCTATAACCTATGTGCCGCTGTTGATGATCATCAAATGAGTATGACGCACATTATAAGAGGTGATGATCATAAAATTAATACTTTTAAACAAATTCAAATTTATGAAGCAATGAAATGGGAACTCCCTTCGTTTGCACATGTACCGTTAATACATACAATTGATGGTAAAAAATTATCAAAAAGAGACAAAGCTTCAACACTAGATGATTATTCTAAAATAGGCATTATGCCAATGGCATTAAGAAATTATCTGCTTAGATTAGGCTGGTCTTATAAGGATAAGGAAATATTTACCTTAGAAGAAAGTATAAATCTTTTTAATTTAGAGGGTATTGGAAAGTCACCATCAAAATTAGATATGAGTAGAATTTTATCAATGAATGAGCACTATATAAAAAACATTGATGAAAATGATTTATTTGGTCAACTAAATGAATATTGCAAATTGTTTAAAAAAGAAATTAAGCAAGATAAAAAAGACAAGATTAAAAAATCTCTCACGTTCCTTAAAAATAAAGCCAAAACTTTAGAAGATATATTTAATAATGGTCAATATATAATAAATGATGAGGTTAATTATAATCAAGAAGATGTAAAACTAATTGATGATAAAGCAAGAAAAGTAATTTCTGATTTTAGTACGCAATATGAAAAAATTGATACACCTTCTCGAGAAATTTTAGAGCCAATTATTAATGAGCTTATAAAATCTCACGCTACAAATTTTAAAGGAGTAGGTCAGCCATTAAGAATAATGCTTACTGGTTCAAAATTTGGACCTGGTATATATGATATAATTTTATCTTTAGAAAAAGAACAAGTTCAAAAACGACTAACTATTAAGATAACTTGAAACTACCATAGATGCTTCTGACGAAGATGAAGTTTTAGATTTTATTTCATTTAATGTATTGTTTATATCATTAATTTGTTTTTTCATAAGCTCTGGATTTTTCAAAAAATATACTACAGATCTAAAAATTTCTTTGGAATTACACTCTTTTTGAATTAATTCAGGAATTATTTCTTTTTGATTAATGATATTAATTATATTTGCAAATTTAATCTTAACTAGAAATTTGACAATCAAAAAATTTATGAAGTTCATTTTATAAATTATTATAGAAGGAACTTTTGCATTACAAATTTCAAGAGAGACTGTTCCAGATTTAGCAACAGCAAATATAGAATTAGATAATATTTGCGATTTTATTTTTTCATCTGATATAACTTCAACATTATCAAAACTTATTTCATTTATTGCATTTTTGATTAAATTTTTGTTTTGGTCTGTTGAATGAAAGACAAAATTATATTCATTAAATTTTTCGTTCATTAATTTAATAAAATCTAATAATATAGGTAAAAGAATATTTGTTTCTGCAGTTCGGCTTCCAGCAAATACAGATATTATTTTTTTTTTACTATTAATTACATTTGACAAATCACTTTTAACATTTCTTATATCTTCTAGTAATGGATGACCAACAAAGGTATTTTTGATATTTTCTTTATCAAAATATTTTTTTTCAAAATTAAATAATAACAAAACATGATCTAAAAACTTTTTAAAATTCTTAATCCTGCCCTCCCTCCATACCCATACTTGTGGTGCAACATAATGTATTGTTTTGATATTAGGATTTATACTTTTTACTTTTTCAGCCACTCTTAGTGTAAAATCTGGGCTATCTACACTAAATAAAATATCAGGGTTAAATTCAATTATTTTTTTAACAGTTTTGTTTATTTTATTTCTAATTTTGAATAAATTTAAAATTACACTAGTAAAACCAATGTAAGTTATTTCTTTAAGATCATATATTGATTTGATTCCAAGTTTATTTAAATGAGAACCTCCAACACTTAAATATTCTATGTCCGCATGATTTCGTTGAAGTTTAGCAACTACAGTTGATGCTAATTTATCTCCCGAAGGTTCGCCTGTTAATATAAATATTTTTTTCATTTTACCGAGATAAACATCTTATTTTTATTGGCAAAGCTGATGCATCTATTTTTATCTAAAAATACATGCTTTTTACTTTTTAAAACAATGCCTTTTAATCCAGCTATCTTGCTTTGTTTTAAAGTTTTTAATCCGATGGTAGGTAGATCAACTCTAAGATCTTGTTTCTTTTTTGGAAACTTAACTAAAATACCGTGATTTCTGAATTTTTTATTTATACTATTTTCAAGCATTTTTTTAGTTCCACCCTTTCCTTCTATAGAAACTACTCTATTATTTCGAACAACAACACCTTGACTATAATTATACTGTCTTAAATTATTTAATAATTTAATTGCTCTTTTTATATCTAATTGATCCGTACTATTGGGTTTTATTTTAGAATAATTACCTTTTTTAAGTGTAAGCTCTGGGTTAAATTTAAGAGAACTTTCTGTTTTTATTTTGCATTGAGCAAATATTTTTATAATTTCTTTTAAAATTGCCGCATCACCTAGCTTAGATGCTTTAATTATTCTTGGAATATAATAAATACCTTTAGTGTCCAATTTTAACATGCTGAAATTAGGTTTATTAACCTTCCCAGCAAATAAAACTTTTTTACAATTATTTTCTTTAAGAATACTTAAAATTTTTCCAAATTGACCTATAGAAACAGAATATGATTTTTTGTCTTTTTTAAATTTATTTGATTTAGACAAATCAATTATCAAGTATTTTATTTTATTTTTTTTAACAGTTTTGAGAATTTTTTTTGGAAAATCAGTATCACCGAAAATTAATCCTATCATTTTATGAAAATGGAGTACAAATTGATCTTTTTTTATCTTTTAATATGAAATCAATTACATTTTTAACTAATGAATTTTCTTTAAAAGAGCCATTCAAATTTCTAATATTTTCATTAATATTTTTAGTAGCAAAAATTTCTTTATAAGCTTCACTCAAATCTAAAATCTCTTTATTATTAAATTTAGCTCTTCTTAAACCTATAAGATTTAATCCTTGTAAGGAATTTCTATTTCCTGTTGACAATCCATATGGTATTACATCATGTAAAACTCCAGTCATACCACCTATCATTGCCATTTTTCCTATTCTTGTAAACTGTTGGATAGCAGAATTCCCTCCAATCACAACATTTGGACCAATTACAGTATAGGGACCTATTTCTACATTATCTGAAATTTTTGCTTTGGAATCTATAATTGCAGTTTTGTGTATCACACATTATAGATATAGATAATTTTATATAATGCTTATCAAGAAATATTGCTAATTATTTCCTATCAACAATAGTTGCTGACCACATTGCTTCAGCCATTTTTTGACCGTCTACTTTGGCTTCTCCTTTGTACTTCCATACTCTTCCATGCGATCTCACTGCTTCTATATTCAGTAATAATTGGCAATCTGGTATCACTGGATTTCTAAATCTAGCTTTTTCAACACTCATTAAATAAACAAGCTTGTTCTCATATGTTTCTTTATCTATACCTTCGGCGGTAAGCGCTGCTGCGGCTTGTCCAAATGCCTCGACAATCAAAACACCTGGCATTACAGGTTGTCCAGGGAAGTGTCCTTGTACAAAAAAACTATCTTTTTTAACATTTACAATAGCCGTAGCTGATTTCAGATCAACAATATTAATTAATTCATCAATTAACAACATTGGCTCTCTATGTGGTAGTAAATTTTTAATTTGATCCTTGTTAAGTTTTTTAGTCATTAGATTTATTATCCTTTATAAATTTTCTTATATTTTTTGCGGGATACCCCATAACTCTAGAGTTATCAGGTAAATTGTTTATTACTCCAGAACCTCCTCCAATTTGAACATTGTTACCTATCTTTAAATGTCCGGAAATACCTGCTTGACCACCAATCATTACGTTATCCCCTAACACTGAACTGCCTGCTATTCCAACTTGTCCAGCAACAATACAATTTTTTCCTATTTTAACATTATGTGCTATATGAACTTGATTATCAAGATAGGTATTTTCACCAATTATAGTAATAGAAAAAGAGCCTCTATCAATAGTTGAGGAAGCTCCAATTTCAGATTTTTTTTTAATTAAAACATATCCAATATGTGGATATCTAAAATTATAATGATTTTTTGGCAAAAATCCAAAACCTTTTTTTCCTATTATTGCATTGTCTAGTATATGTACGTCAGATTCTATAATGGTTTTTTTAATCATTACATTTGAACCTATAATGCAATTATCGCCTATAATGACGTTGTCTTCAATAACAGTATTTGATCCAATGATAGTTCCATTACCAATTACAACATTTGACCCAACAAAAGAATTTATACCACAACTACCATTATAAATTTTCTCAATCGGTTTTAAATTCATACAGGGTAAATCTATGGTGGAATCTGGATAAAAAAGTTCAGCTACTTTAGCGGCATCAAGCAAAACATTTCTAGAAATTAAAGGTAAACAATTTGTTGGTAAATATTTAATTAATTCATTTTTAGTTATACAAGCATAAGCTTTGGTAGATTTAGCGTCATCAAGATATTTGTTCGAATGTAGAAATGTTATATCTGTTGACGAGGCTTGACCAATGCTATTAAAATTTTTAATTAAATCACTAGAATTTATATTTGGATTTTTATCGATTGATGTATGCTTAATTATTTCAACTAAAGCAAAAGGTCCTTGGTTTTTAAAGAAAATATTCTCTGACATTATTTCAACGTAATTTTGTCAACTTTTTTATTTAAAAGAATAATTATA
>CABYUS010000022.1 GCA_902522225.1 uncultured Pelagibacteraceae bacterium | reverse complement strand
CCCCTTTCAAGAATAATGAGCTTGATGTAGATGCTTATTTAAAGCTAATTCATTTTCATTTGGAAAATGGTACTAATGGACTTGTCCCAGCAGGTACAACGGGTGAATCACCAACATTAAATCATAAAGAGCATGAAAAAGTCATAGAACTTTGCATTAAAGAGGCTAAGGGTAAAATCCCAGTAATTGCTGGAACAGGCTCTAATTCAACCGAAGAAGCAATTTCTTTAACTAAACACGCAGAAAAAGCTGGTGCTGATGGTGCTTTAGTTGTCACTCCTTATTACAATAAACCAACGCAAGAAGGTCTGTATCAGCATTACAAAAAAATAAATGATAATACGGATATACCTATAATAATTTATAATATTCCAAGTAGATGTGTTATCGATATGTCAGTTGATACTATGGCTAGATTATTTGAACTAAAGAATATTGCTGGTGTTAAGGATGCAACAGGAGATTTAAATCGACTTGATCAAACAATAAAAAAACTAGGCTCTGAATTTATTCAGTTAACAGGTGAGGATGGATTAGCATTTAAGTTTAATCGAAGGGGTGGCGTAGGTATAATCTCAGTAACAGCGAATATAGCACCAAAATTATGTTCGGATATGCAAAAATATTCCAAATCTAATTCAGAAAATGAAATTAAAGAAGCAGAAAAAATTGATCAAATGTTGCAACCATTACATAAATCATTGTTTATTGAAAGCAATCCAGCACCAACAAAGTATGCTGCAAAACTTTTGGGTTTATGTAGTGATGAAATTAGACTTCCATTAGTAAATATTAAAAAAGAAACTGAAGAAGAAGTTAAAAAAGCATTATCATCCATCAATCTTTTAAAATGAGCACCAAAACCAATCCTGGTTTAAAAATTATTTGTTTAAATAGAAAAGCAAGCTTTAATTATTTTTTTGAACAATTAATTGAGGCAGGCTTAGTGTTAAAAGGATCAGAGATTAAGTCAATTAGAAATGGAAAAGTTAATATTTCAGAATCTTATGCTGTTGAAAAAGGTGGAGAGTTTTTTTTGGTTAATTCACATATAGCTTCTTACAAAGAGGCAAGTTATTCAGATCATAAGCCTACCGATGAGAGAAAGCTTCTTTTTAATAAAAAAGAAATTAATAAACTCATAGGTAAAATTAATAGAGATGGTTTCTCGTTAATACCTACAAAAATGTACTTAAAAAAAGGAAAAGCTAAAATTGAAGTTGCTATTGCTAAAGGTAAGAAAAAATACGACAAAAGACAAACTATTAAAAACCGTCAATGGAATAGAGACAAATCAAGATATGTTAGAAGATCAAGTTAATTCAGTTTATCTAGCCATTGGATCAAACTTAGGTAATAAAATTCAAAATATTCAAAAAAGTATTTTTTTCCTAAGTAAGAAGATCAGTATCACGCAAATATCAGGATATTATGAAACTCCATCATGGCCTGATAAAAAAAAACCAAAATTTGTTAATATTGTAATGCACGTACATACTAATTTAAATATAATTGACCTCTATAATCATTGTTTAAATGTTGAAAAAAATTTGGGGAGATTGCGGCATGGGAAAAATGAACCACGAACTTGTGATATAGATATAGTTGATTTCAATAATAAAGTTATTTATGACTTCAAAAATAACCTCTTTTCACCACATAAATCAATGCATAGAAGAAATTTTGTATTAATACCATTACTTGAAATATCAAAAAATTGGTTACACCCTAAAAAAAATATAAAAATTATAAATTTAATATCAAAATTGCCTCTTAGAGACCTAATGTCTATTAAAAAAATTTAAATTTAGTGTTATAATTAAAAATGCTTAAACCTGATGAATTAATTAACAAAGTAAAAAGCTATAATAAATTTTTAAATCCTGACGCTTTATCAAAGGCGTATGATTTTGCTTTAAAAGCTCATCAAAAACAAAAACGTGATGAAGGATCTCCATACATTATACATCCTGTAGCAGTTGCAGATATTTTGACGGAACTTAAACTTGATAGTGCAACTATAGCTACGGGTCTTTTACATGACACAATTGAAGATACTCATGCAACCTATGAGACTGTGAAGGAAGAGTTTGGACAGGAAGTAGCAGATTTAGTAGATGGTGTTACAAAAATTTCTGTATTTGAGAATAAAGCTAATGCAAACTCAAAAGCTGAAAATTTTAGAAAATTAATTATTGCTACATCAAAAGATATAAGAGTCTTGTTAGTAAAATTAGCTGATAGACTTCACAATATGAGAACAATCCACTATGTAAAAGATAAAGAAAAACAAATCAGAAAAGCCAAGGAAACAATGGAAATTTATTCACCATTAGCTGATAGAATGGGCATGAATACAATAAGAGATGAACTAGATGATCTATGCTTTAAAGTTCTAAATAATGAAGCTAGAGAACTTATTAAGAAAAGATTAGATGAAATTAAGGAAAATAATTTATCAAACTTCGAGTCACTTTCTGATGAATTTTTGAATGTATTAAATAAACATAATATAAATGTTAAAATTTTTGGAAGAGAAAAGTCACCATTTTCAATTTGGAGAAAGATACAAAAAAAAAGAATTTCATTGGAGCAGATCACAGATATTATTGGCTTTAGATTAATTCTTGATAACGTAGATGATTGTTATAAGGCTTTAGGTATTTTCCATACAAAATGGACGTGTATACCAGGTAAATTTAAAGATTATATTTCTTCACCTAAAATAAATGAATATAAGTCATTACATACTTCTATCCTTGGGCCTAATAAAAGACCAATTGAGATACAATTAAGAACAATGCAGATGCATGAATTTGCGCAAAGAGGTATAGCTTCTCACTGGAAATATAAATCTTCAGAAAAGTCAAATTCATTAACATGGAAGGAATATGATTGGTTAAAAGATTTGGTAGATATTATTGAAAGGAATGAAAATCCTGATCATTATTTTGAATATACAAAACTTCAAATGTTTCAGGAAAATGTTTTTTGTTTTACACCTAAAGGATTGATAATTAAACTTCCTAAAGATGCTACACCAATAGATTTTGCTTATGCTGTTCATACTAAAATTGGTGATACAGCAATAGGATGTGAAATTAATGGTCAAGAAAGTCCTTTGCAAAGTAAACTTAATAATGGGGACATGGTTAAAATAACTAGATCAAAAAATGTTTCTCCATCTTTACATTGGATAAATACCACAATGACTGGTAAAGCTAGATCTGCTATTAGGAGACATTGGCAACAAAATGATACTAACCAAGACGGAGAAAAAAAGGACTACAATGTAACTTTATGGCTTTCATTACCAGATATTCCAGGGAAATTAGGTGAGGTTACAACCTTAATTGGTACAAACAAATTAAACATATCAAGTGTAGAAATGACTGAAAAATCATCTAAATTTATCAACTTTAAATTTAATTTAATTATTAGTGATCTGAAAAACTTTACAAATCTTATAAGTGAGCTAAAACAAAGAGACTTTGATTTCAGAATAATAAGAAATAAAGATAAAAAAAATGCTTTCTTTAAAAAATTCTTTAGAAATTTTAAAAAAAACTAATGCTCTTATAGAGGGTCATTTTGTTCTGTCATCAGGTAGACATTCAGGTCAATACGTTCAATGCGCTAAACTTTTAAGTAAGCCAAATTATAGTAAAAAGATTTGCATTTCATTATCAAAAAGAATTCAAAAAAAATATAAAAATATCGATCTGATATTAGCCCCTGCAATTGGTGGAATTGTAATTGGTTATGAAATTGGTAGATTGTTAAATTTAGAAACTATTTTTTGTGAGAGAGTAAAAAAAAAATTTCAATTAAGAAGAGGCTTTGTAATTCCAAAGAACGCAAATGTATTGATAGTAGAAGATGTAATAACAACAGGTAAATCTAGTTTAGAATGTGTTAATTTAATTAAAAAATCAAAAGGTAAATTGTTAGGTTTTGCATGTATAATAGATAGATCTGAAAAGAAATCACTTAAAATTAAAACTAAAATTATCTCACAAATAAAAATTAATATTAAAACTTATACAAAAAATAATATTCCAAATAATTTAAAAAAAATACCAATATCAAAACCAGGCAGTAGGTTTGTCCGATGAAAAAGCTTGGTGTTAATATTGATCATATTGCAACATTGAGAAATGCTAGAGGCGAAGATCATCCAAATATTTTATTTGCTGCTAAATATGCTTATAAAAAAGGTGCCGATTCAATCACAATTCATTTAAGAGAAGATAGAAGACATATTAAGGATTATGATCTCAAGCAGATAGTTAAAACAAAAATACCTTTAAATCTAGAATTAGCTGCATCTAAGAGTATGGTAAAAATAGCTCTTAAGAATAAACCAAACTATATTTGTATAGTTCCAGAAAAAAGAAAAGAAATTACGACAGAAGGTGGATTAAATTTAAAAAAAAATACCGTCTTTTTGAAAAAAATAATTAAAATTTTTAATAGCAATAAAATCCGAACAAGTTTATTTATTGACCCAAATATTAATTCAATAAATTTATCAAAGGATATAGGCACAAAATGTGTTGAACTTCACACTGGAAAGCTTTCTACATTGATTAAGAAAAAACTAAATTATTCATACGAACTTGAGAAAATTAAAAAATGTGCAATAGTAGGAAAATCTTTAGGTATAGAGGTGCATGCGGGCCATGGCATGGACTACAAAACTACAAAAATATTATCTAAAATCAATGAAATAAGTGAATTCAACATAGGACATTTCTTGATAGGTGAATCAATATTCAATGGTCTTGGCAATACTATAAAGAAATTTAAAAAATTAATGAAATAATTATGAAAATTTATGGCATTGGATCTGATATAATATCTAATATTAGAATTAAAAAAAATTTAAAAAATAAAAAATTTTTAAAGCGAATATTTTCCATCGAGGAGATTGAAAATGGTAGTAAATTGAAAAACAAATTTATGTATTTTAGTAAAAGATTTGCTGCAAAAGAAGCCTTTGTTAAAGCCCTAGGCACAGGTTTTAGAGATAATATTAATTTTAATTCTATTTCAATATTAAATGATAAAAAAGGAAAGCCTTATTTAAAGTGTGAAAAAAGTCTAAATAAAAAAATAAAAGTTTTAACTAAAAAGAAGAAACTAAATGTTTTTTTATCATTAGCGGATGAAAAGGATTATTCGTTAGCATTTGTTATAATTCAATAAAATGATAAGTAAAAAATTTATTTCAGAAAATTTAAAAACAATTTTTTATGCAATTATAATAGCTGTATTTATAAGATCTCTATTTTTTCAACCTTTTTATATTCCATCTTCATCTATGGAACCTAATTTGTTAGTAGGTGACAGATTATTTGTTTCAAAATACTCTTATGGTTATAGCAAACATTCATTTCCTTTTAGCCCAAAAATCTTTAATGGTAGACTTTTGTTTAAAGAACCTAAAAGAGGAGATGTTGTAGTTTTTAAAACACCTTCTGATAATAGAACTGACTACATTAAGCGTTTAATAGGACTTCCTGGTGATGTTATTCAATTTATTGATGGTAATTTGTACTTAAACAATAACCAGGTTTTTAAATCGATAATTTCAAAAAATGATAGAATATATTGTGGTTCTACAACTATAGAAACATATACATTTAGTGAAGAGTTATCTAATTCGGTAAAATTTAATACAGTTTATAGAAAAAATGGCGGCTATCAAAACTCCGATAAGTTTAAAGTACCAGCTAATCATTATTTTTTTCTTGGTGACAATAGGGATTGTTCAAAAGATAGTAGATATTTAGGAAGTGTAGGCTATGTTCATAAGGAAAACTTAGTAGGTAAAGCTAGATTTATATTTTTTTCTTCTGACTATAGAATTGGCTCAATTTTAAAATTTTGGAAATGGAATGAAACTATAAGATTTGAAAGGTTTTTTAAAATAATTAATTAATGCCTAAAATTAATCTAATAGAATTAGAGAGAACTATAAATATAAATTTTGTAAATAAAGAAAATCTAATTTTATCCTTGACCCATAAGAGTCATAACTCGAAAATTAATAATGAAAGATTGGAATTTATAGGTGATAGAGTACTAGGTTTAATAATATCATCCGAATTGTTAAAAACCTATCCTAACCAAAAAGTTGGCTATCTTGACAAAATGTTTGCATCAATGGTTAATAAAAGAACTCTTCTTAATATTGGAAAAAAGATAGGTTTAGAAAAATTTATTATTGGGGGCAATACTACAAAAAAAAATATAGAGGATAAAATAATATCTGACACTTGTGAGGCTCTAATTGGAGCAATATTTTTAGACTTTGGTTATATTAAAGCTAAAAAGTTTATTCTAAATTACTGGGAACAATATTTTAAACTTAACATAACCTATCAAGTAGATTCAAAAACAAAATTACAGGAATATTCACTTAAGAAATACAAAGTTCTTCCAATATATAAACTTATCAGCAACAGTGGACCAAGACATAAACCTATATTTAAAATTGCAGTAAGATTAAAAAATACTAAATTTGTTTATGCAACTGGTTCATCTAAAAAGAATGCAGAATCGAAGTCAGCAGAAACTCTGTTAAAGGTTATTGGTGTTGAATGAGCTGGAGCGATACAGGTTATCTAATTAGTAAGACTAAATACAACGAAAACTCATCTATAGTTGAATTTTATACAAAAGCTCATGGTAAGTCTACTGGAATCATTTTTGGATCAACATCCAAAAAAATTAAAAATTATTTACAAATAGGAAATAAGTTTTTTTTAAACTATATTTCTAAAAACGATAACAAAATAGGTTATTTTAAAGTAGAAATATTAAAAGCTTTTGGGCCATATTTCTTTGAGGATAAACAGAGATTACTTTGTCTTACATCCTCTTTAAGATTAATTAAAATTTTAACTGTTGAGGCAGAATCAAATGAAAAAATTTTTAATTTATTAGATGCACTTTTTGAAATTCTTATTAATGATGAATGGATTAAAAAATATATTTTTTGGGAACTTGATTTATTAAAATATACTGGATATGACCTTAATTTAGAAAAAATAGCCAAAAAAGAAATCACTGATGATAAAAAAAGGTATTTCGTAGAATCTAAAACAGAAAAGAAATATGTACCCAATTTTCTGATTGAACTAGATTTAGATGAGAATAATTTAAATAATCTAATTTCCGGTTTAGTCATTATAGGTGATTATCTTGATAAAAGTATTTTAAGACCAAATAATTTAATTTATCCAATTGATAGAACAAATTTTATTAATTCATTAAAGTAATTATTTTAACACGCTTGCTAATTGATAGGCAAAGTATGTAACTATTGCACTGCAACCAGCTCTTTTAAATGAAATTAAACTTTCTAAAATTGCATCATCATTAATTATTTTTCTTTTAATACCATTCATTATGAGTGAATATTCACCTGAAACTTGATAAGCGAAAACTGGTATTTTGAATTCTTTTTTAATAGAACTTATGATGTCTAAATATGGCAAACCAGGTTTAACCATCACAATGTCTGCACCTTCTTTAATATCTAGCGATACTTCTCTTAACGCTTCTTTTTTATTTTTGTAATCCATTTGATAATCTTTTTTATCATTTTTTAAATTTTTTCTAGATCCTATAGCTTCTCTAAATGGTCCATAGTAATTTGATGCAAATTTAACAGCATAAGAAAGTATTTGTACCAATTCCAAATTATTTTTATCTAATATTTTTCTTATTTGACCAACTCTCCCATCCATCATGTCGGATGGTGCTATTACATCACATCCCATTTGCGCTTGTAGTAATGACTGTTTACATAATATCTCGACCGTTTTGTCATTATTAACGTAATTATTTTCTAATATTCCATCATGCCCGTGCGATGTATATGGATCTAATGCAACATCAGTCATTATGCCAATTTGATTTTTATATCTATCTTTTATGTAACGAATGCTTTTGCAAACAAGGTTGTCTTCATTTAAAGATTCTGATCCATTTAAATTTTTTAATTTTTGATTCATGTAGGGAAAAATCGATACCATAGGTATTCCATTTTTAATTGCTTTATCAATAATTTTTCCTAAATTATTAATACTATATCTCTTTATCCCGGGCATATTTTTTATGGTTTGAATTTTATTTTTTCCTTCCATTACAAATATAGGCATTATAAGGTCATTACACGAAAGGTTTGTTTCCTCTAATAATCTTCTTGTCCAGGCCTGTTTTCTGTTTCTTCTAAGTCTTAGTTGTGGGTATTTACCTGTGATAATCATTCTCAAATAATATGTTTATGTGCGACAATAGTTATATATATTATAGTATTAAATATAGTAATTAATAAAATTTTAGTATGAATAATATAAGTTCTATTAACAAATTCAATTTAAAATCACAAAATGATGATTTTCATAAACAAGATATATCTTTTGATATAAATAAACTTCAAGATGCTTGTAATGAAATACTCGCAATGAAAGGTTTTGATACAAGTCTGGGCATTCCACACTTTGCATCAATTTCATTAAACCAAATCCCTGGCGATCCAGACTCTATTAAAGGAAGTAAGATCAGAGGTGTCTATTGGACTAAACCAGATTCATCAGGAAAAGAGGTATCAAGAGATATTGATATTGATGAAACTAAATACACTGAATTTGTAAAAGACTTTAAACATACTTATTTTAAATTTGTTTTTGATGAGTTAAGTAAACGTTATAAATTGGGTAGAGTAAGATTATTATTAAAAGAACCGAGATCAACCTTAAGTTGGCACCGTGATCCTGAACCTAGACTACATATACCTATATTTACAAACCCAGGAAGCATGATGGTAATAGAGGATAGAGCAAAGCATATGCCTGCTGATGGAGGTGTTTGGATAACAAATAATGTAAAATATCACAATGCATTTAATGGTGGTGAAGAGAATAGAGTTCATCTAGTTGCATGTGTTTTAGACTATAAATTTAATTAAATTTAAATTATATTATCAACATTGAAAAAATTATTAATAGCCTCTGATCATGCTGGTTTTAAATTAAAGAAACAGCTCATACCATTAATCAAAAAAAAATTTTTTCTTAACGATTTAGGTCCTGCAAATGATAACTCTGTTGATTATCCTGATTTAGCTTTAAAACTCGCAAAAAAAGTATCTAAAAGTAGAAGTCTCTTTGGTATACTTATTTGTGGGTCAGGAATGGGAATGGCTATGGCAGCAAATAAGGTAAAAAATGTAAGAGCGGCTTTATGTTATAGTACAAAAAACACCAAATTATCTAGATTGCATAATAATGCAAACATTATTACACTAGGAAGTAGGTTGACTAGTAAAAAAAAAGCAATACAACTAATAAATCTATTCTTATCAACAAAATTTGAAGGGGGTAGACATTTAAGGAGAATTAAAAAAATATAATATGTCAAGTGAAAGCAAATATATAAACGATCAATACAAAAGTTTCTTTGAAGATAGTTTATCAAAAACTGATCCAGAGTTACATAAAGCAATAAACGACGAACTAAGAAGACAGCAACAACATATAGAGTTGATAGCTTCAGAAAATATTGTGTCCCAAGCTGTGTTAGAAGCTCAGGGTTCAGTTTTAACAAATAAATATGCAGAAGGTTATCCTGGAAAAAGATATTATAACGGTTGCGAACATGTTGATGTTGCAGAAAATTTAGCCATCGAAAGATTAAAAAAATTATTTAATTGCAAATTTGCTAATGCACAACCTCATTCTGGTGCTCAAGCTAATGGAGCAGTTTTTTTAGCATTGTTAAAACCAGGTGATACTTTTTTAGGAATGAGTTTAAATTCGGGTGGTCATATTACACATGGTTTAAAAATATCAATGTCAGGTAAGTGGTTTAATGCAATAAGTTACGATGTTGATCAAAAATCTGAATTAATTGATTACGATGAAGTTGAAAGATTGGCTTTAGAAAATAAACCTAAACTTATTATTGCAGGTGGTAGCGCATATTCAAGAGTAATTGATTTTAAAAGATTTAGAGAAATTGCAGATAAAGTAGGGGCTTACCTTATGGTAGATATGGCTCATTTTTCTGGTTTAGTTGCAGGTAAAGGATACCCCAATCCATGTGATCATGCACATGTTGTAACATCAACTACACACAAAGTTTTTAGAAGCGCAAGAGGTGGAATTATTTTAACAAACCACGAAGACTTAGCTAAAAAATTTAATACAGCTGTATTTCCAGGTTATCAAGGTGGACCATTAATGCATGTTATAGCAGCTAAAGCTGCAGGTTTTTTAGAAGCTTTAAGACCAGAATTTAGAGAATACATAAACGCTGTTTTAGCAAATGCAAAAATTTTATCTGAAACTTTAAAAAATAACGGATTTAAAATATATTCAGGAGGCACAGATACTCATTTGATGCTAGTTGATTTAAGACCATTTAATGTTAAAGGAAATCTAGCTGCTGAAAGTTTATCTAGAGCAAATATTACATGTAATAAAAATGGAATTCCTTTTGATACTGAAAGCCCTATGGTGACTTCTGGTATTAGACTGGGTTCTCAAGCTGCTACTACAAGAGGTTTTGGATTAAAGGAATTTGAAAAAGTAGGAGAATTGATTACAAAAACAATACAAGGTTTATCACAGAATCCAGAAGATAACTCTAAAACCGAGAAAGAAGTGAGGGAAGAAGTTATAAATTTATGTGCTTCATTTCCAATTTATAAAAATTTATAAATGATATGTCCATCCTGTAAAAAGGGAGAAACATCAGTTGTAGACTCCCGTCCTACTGAAGATGGTACCGCTATAAGAAGAAGAAGACTATGCATATGTGGTCATAGATTTACTACATTCGAAAGAATACAATTTAGAGAATTGATGGTTGTCAAAAAAAATGGAAGAAAATCAGTTTTTGATAGGGATAAATTATCAAAATCTATATATATAGCGCTAAAAAAAAGACCAATAGATTCTGAGACTGTAGAAAAATTTATAAGTAAAATTTCCAGGTCATTAGAGGAAATCGGTCAGTCTGAAATTTCAACTAACTCAATAGGTACTATGGTTATGGATGGTTTAAAGGATCTTGATCCTGTTGCATATGTTAGATTCGCGTCTGTATATAGAAATTTTAGAGAAGAAAAAGATTTCGTTCAATTTGTCGACAAGCTAGATGTCTACAAAAAGAAATAATCATACCCAAAAAGATAAATTTTATATGAAATTAGCTATTAACTTAGCTAAGAAAAGAATTGGTTTAACGGGAACTAATCCTTCAGTTGGATGTATTATAGTAAAGAATGATACAGTAATTTCGACAGGGCAAACTGGTCTTAAAGGTTATCCTCATGCTGAAGTTGATGCTATAAATAATTCTAAAGAAAATATTTCTGGGTCCTCCATTTATGTATCTCTAGAACCCTGCAGTCATCACGGAAAAACCCCTCCCTGTACTAATGCTATTATAAGAGCAAAAATTAAAAAAGTTTTTTATGGCATGGATGATATTGACAAAAGATCAGCAAATAAATCCTATGATTTATTTAAAAAGAAAAAAATTCAAGTGGTAAGAAATATTTTAAAAAATGATGCCTTCGATTTATATAGATCTTATAAACATAATAAAATTCATGCATATCCCTATATTGTTGGTAAAATTGCATGTTCAAGAGATTTCTATATCACAACAAAAAAAAGAAAAATTACTAATGATCATAGCCATAAGGTTTCTCATATTCTAAGGTATCATAATAATGGGATCTTAATTTCATCAAAAACTGCCAATCATGATAATCCAAAATTAAACTGCC
Source organism: uncultured Pelagibacteraceae bacterium (assembly GCA_902522225.1). Lineage (GTDB taxonomy): Bacteria > Pseudomonadota > Alphaproteobacteria > Pelagibacterales > Pelagibacteraceae > Pelagibacter. Next base: position 175 of record CABYUS010000022.1, on the reverse strand, counting down.
GAATTCCTGGATTAGAAAATTATTCACCAGCAGTAATAATTATTGATAAAAATTTATCTGTAAAGGTAAATTTGAACTTATTTAACATCCAAAAAAAAATTTATATATTTTACAATAAGGATAATACTAAAAAATATAAAATTCTTCGTAAAATGGGTGTAAATTTAATTAAAGT
>CABYUS010000021.1 GCA_902522225.1 uncultured Pelagibacteraceae bacterium | reverse complement strand
AATTATCAGTTGAAGAGATTGATTATTTAAAAAAAAAAGGAATTTATATAGTGTTAAGTAGGTATCCAAAGATAACAGGACCATATAATTTAAATTATCAGACAAAGTCAACTCACGAAGGTTTAAAAATCTCAAATAAATTAAAAAATAAATTTAGTATTAAAATTAGATCAGATTGTAGAATTTATTTGAAAAATTTTGATTTAAATTTAATTAATTTTTTTGAATTTTGCAAAAAAGTAAAAAAATCAATTAAAATTGGATCAACAAGCTTTACTGTTGAAAAAAGATTATATGGTATTTCAGATTTAATTATTTATGGAAAAACTAAAGATTTAATTAATTATTTTCCAAAACCTTTTTTAAATCAAGATTTTAAAAATTTTAAAAAGTTTCTTGGAAGGAACAAAAAAAATAAACAATATCTCTCAAAAATTGATTTTGTCTGTTACCCTGAAAATTTCCTTTGTTATAATTATCTTAAAAAATACATAGACGGAAAGATTAAATATTCACCTTTGTATTATTCGCGTTGTTTAAGTAAATATTTTACAATTATAGATAATTCCAATTTAGATTTATTTTGGTATAAGTACAATCATCAATTTGAATATAGAGATAAACAATTTGTAGAAGATAAGATAAATAGGGATGAATTTATAAACTTTTTTAAATGGTTAAAAATAAATAATAAAAATGATAAAAACAATAATCTTTGATCTTGACGGAGTTTTGGTAGATACTAAAAAAATTCATTTTCTTGCATTAAACAAAGCATTAAATGATATTGAAAAATATAAAATTTCCTATCAGGACCATTTAAGAGTTTTTGATGGTTTGCCCACAAATAAAAAAATAGAAATTTTGTTATCAAAAAAAAAAATTAAAAAAAAAAATGTAAAAAAAATATATAATTTAAAACAAACTTTCACTGCTCAAATACTTAAAAAAGAAATTAGATATAACGAAAAAATCCAAAAACTTTTTATTAAGCTAAAAAAAAATTTTAAAATTGGTATTGCAACCAACTCAATAAATAAAACATTAGAATTATGTCTTAAATCATTAAAAATTAAAAAATATGTTGATTTTTCTATTAGTACTAATCAATTAAAATTTGGCAAACCTCATCCTGAGATATATTTAAGATGTCTAATTAATTTGGAGTCTAAACCAAGCGAAACTTTGGTTTTAGAGGACTCTTATTATGGAAGAATTGCTGCAAAAGAAGCAAATTGCAGACTAATGCCTATAAAATACCTTTCAGACGTAAATTATAATAATATAATGAATTACATTAAAGAAATGACCGAAGAAAGTAAAATTATAAATAAAAAAAATTGGGACGACCCCAAATTAAATATTTTAATACCAATGGCTGGGGCAGGTTCAAGATTTGAGAAAGCTGGTTATACTTTCCCAAAACCACTTATCGAGATACATGGAAAGACAATGATTCAGTGGGTTATAGAAAGTTTGCAAGTAAAAGGTAATTTTATTTTTATAGTGAGATCTGATCATCAAAAAAATTTTAATATAAAACATTTGTTAAAGGCTCTTGTTCCTAATTGTAAAATAGTCGAAACAGATGGTGTTACAGAGGGAGCAGCCTGTACAACACTATTAGCAAAAAAATATATTGACACAAACAACCCATTATTAATTGCCAACTCAGACCAGTTTATTGAATGGAATAGTGGAAAAACTATGTATAAATTTACAAACAAAAATGCAGATGGTGGGATATTAATTTTTAAATCATTGCACCCCAAATGGTCTTATGCAAAAATTGACAAAGATAATTTTGTTGAAGAAGTTGCAGAAAAAAAAGTAATTTCTGATAATGCCACAGTAGGTGTCTACTATTGGAAAAAAGGTTCAGATTATGTAAGTTCAGCCGAGTCTATGATAAAAAAAAATATCAGAATAAATAATGAATTTTATGTTTGTCCTGTTTTTAATGAAGCAATAAGTAAGAAAAAAAAGATTTTGATAGAGGAAATTAATAAAATGTGGGGCTTAGGAACACCAGAGGATCTTAATTATTTTATTTCTAAATATAAAAATTAATAAATGTTTTTTTAAGATCCTAAAAAAATGTTTTGAACTTCCTTATCTATTTTAAATTTATCAATAATGTACTCATATGCAGGCTTATATGTATGCAAAATTTTAATAATAAATTCTTTATCATTTTTTAAATATTCATCAGCATATTTTAAAATTAATGAGTTATATTTTATGTTTTGTATTAAAAATTCCTTATCTTTTTTAATTGAATTATCTGCAAACTGAAATGCATAGCCCCAATATTTGATAACTTTTATTACAAATTCTTTATCTTTTTTTAATGTTTCACTCGCATATTTAAAATTAAAACCGTTCCAATGTACTGCTTGCAATACGAACTCTCTATCTTCCCAGAATTTAGCAGGCACTTTATCCTGGTCATCAGATAAAACATACTCTAAAATTTGCCATTTATTCATTAATTTTATTTATAAAATAAAAAATTAATTAAAAAAAGCTTTTTTTTATAATATAATAATTTAAAGTTTAAATGATAATCATAAATTAATTTTTTAATAATCAAATTTTAAATGTGAATAATTTTTCTAAAGAATATATTTTAAAAGAAAATTTTAGTAATAAAAAAAATCTTTTAGTATTAATCGGCCACCTTAGGACTGTCGAATATTTAATAAAATATCATAAAAAATTTTTACAAAAAACTGATTCAGATTTAATCATATCCACATGGCATGATGAGAATTGTGACTCCAATCTGATAAATAAAATCAAAAATACCTTAAAACCAATTTATTTTGAAGTAGAGGATTTTAATTTTAACCTCACAGTTAACATTTTTGGAAATCTTAATAAGTTTGATTTAGTTTTTGGAAAATCTGCTTTATCCACAAGATCACAAGTTTACAAAATTGTTAAATTAGAAAATTTAATTCTTGAGACTGAGAAACTTCAGTCAAAAAAATATGATATTATTTTCAAAAGTAGACCCGATCTTTTTTTTGCATCAGAAATAAGTTTAAAATTATCTGATTCAGAAATTATTTTTGAAAGCACAATTGGAGATTGGAGAAAAGATAGATCTGACCGCTTTTTCTTTGCAAAAAGATCTAGGTTTCTAGAATTCGTTAAAAGTCTTGGAATATTTGGTAAGAAAAGTTGGGACGCAGAGTCAATGTACCCAATATATGATACCCTTCCTCTTCAAGAGCAGTTTATAAAATATTGTTGTGATAAAGGAAATTTTATTACTAGATCTATTTTACCGACGTTAAGAGTATGGAGACCAAAAAGAGAGCCACAAATTAAGGATTTAATTAGTATTAATATTAACAAATTTTTAAAAAAAATAATAAATAAAAAAAAAATTAGCAATTAATATTAATCACTAAATTTATACTTACTAATAACAAATCCATTTAATCTTATACTTTGTACCTTATTATATTTTATTAAAGTAACTGTTTTAGGAGAACAATCATACATATCATCCCAATAAGAACCTTTTGTTTGATCCCATGACAAATCTAAACAAAGATACCAGAAATCATTACTTAAATTTTCAATATCATTTTCAGAAATTAACTTTTGATTAAAATTTTTGTATGCATTTTCTATGTAGTGTTCAAACATTCCATAATTTTCACTCACTATATTATTAATTTTAGACTCGTTAAATATCTTTATTAAACCATGAGTATCTGGTTTTCTAACTTGGGGTTTGTCTATGTTTTGTAAGAAATTATATGGGCTGAACATAACAAGAAATATAATAATTATTTTAGTAATTATATTTTTTTTAACTACAGTCAAATAATAAACATTTATAATAACAATTATTGGAACTAAATAAGACCAGTACTTCTGACCATTTAAACCTGTGAAGAATATTGTTCCTAAAATTATAAACGCATACGTTAAGATAAATATAATTAATAAATAAGATATAAATGAATTTTCATAGAATTTATTTTTAAGCCTTAATAAAGAGAAAAATATAATTAATAGATTTATAAAACCCAACACATAAGATGTGAAGTAATGTTTAAAGTTATATCCGATAAAAAAATTAAGATTTAATTGATTATGACCGAGTCGAGTACCTTTTAAACTCCATGTAAAATAATCAATATTAATAATTATATAAAAGAGACAAGACAAAACAATAACTGAAATTAGGTAATAAATATTTTTTTTATTCTGATGGGTTTGAAAAACTAATAATAATAAGAATAATATTTGTGCCCCAATTATGACTATTGATAAAGGATGAATAGTTAAAGAAACTATATTTAATATAAAAAGTAATAAATAATAAATAATATTAATTTTAAAACTAAGTTTTTTTATATTTACAAAAAAAACTAATATTAATAGAAGTTGAAAAAATAAAGCAAAACTTACCACTCTTGTTTCTGTTGAACACCATATAAGAAATAAATTTATACTTAACAAAAACAATACTAAATTAATTGCAGGCCTAGATAATATAAATTTAGATATAAAAAATACTAAAACTATATTCAAAAAACCAACTATTACATGTATTAATCTCAGTGAATATGCTGAATATTCGAATAAATGATTATAAAGACTAAGAATGTAATAATAAAAAGGTGGCACTAAATCTGCAGAAGATAAAGTTCTTTCAAAAACAACGCTATATTTAAGAGTTGGTTCAGTATTCCAAAAGGTTAGATATTCATCTCCCCAAAATCCAAGTTTATCAAATTCATAAAATCTTAAAAAAAAGGCTAAAATTAAGATAAATATGGTTAAATAATAACTTTTAGAAATTTTTCTTAAGTTAGAATTAAAAAACATTTAAAAATATAAAATTATAGATGTATACATATCTTAATATTAAAAATAAGTAATTATAAAAATTTTTAAAATAAAATTAAAATCAAATGAAATTACAAATTAAAAATTTTTAGTACTTAAAAATAAAAAAAAATATGAGAAAAATTGCTATTATTTTTGGTGTTACAGGACAGGATGGTGCGTATCTATCTAGATTACTTTTGAAAAAAGGCTACAGTGTCCATGGAGTTAAAAGAAGAGCTTCATCTTTAAACAGTTATAGAATAGACGATATATATAGTGATCCACTAATTAAAAAAAATAATTTTTTTTTGCATTATGGTGATGTTACCGACTCTCTATCAGTATTTAATTTAATTAAAAAAATTAAACCTACTGAAATTTATAATTTAGCTGCACAATCTCATGTCGCAGTTTCATTTGAAATACCTGAATATACAACTAATGCAGATGCGCTTGGAACACTGAGAATCCTTGAATCGTTAGTCAAACTTGACCAAAAAATTAAATTTTATCAAGCTGGAAGTTCAGAAATGTTTGGTAAAGTTGTTGAGACACCTCAAAATGAAAAAACTCCTTTTTATCCAAGAAGTCCATATGGAGTAGCTAAAGTTTATTCTCACTGGATAACTATTAATTACAGAGAGTCATATAATATTTTTGCATCTAATGGGATTTTATTTAATCATGAAAGTCCGTTAAGAGGAGATACCTTTGTTACAAAAAAAGTTGTTAAAGCACTTTGCAAAATAAAATACAAAAAACAAAAAAAATTATTTGTAGGCAATATATACTCAAAAAGAGACTGGGGACATGCTAAAGATTATGTAACAGCTATGTGGAAAATATTACAATATAAAAAACCTGAGGACTTTGTTATTTGTACAGGAAAGCAATATACTATTAAGCAATTTATTAATATGGTAGCTAAGAAATTAGGTATGCCAATTTTTTGGAAAGGGAAGGGTTTAAATGAAAAAGCATACGATAAAAATAAAAATTGTATTATCGAATGTAAGAAGAAATATTTTAGACCCGCAGAAGTAGATACTTTAAAAGGAGATTATTCCAAAGCAAGAAGACTTTTAAAATGGAAACCTGAAAATGATATAAATTCTTTAATTGATGATATGATATCTTATGAGCTTGATACTATATTGAAATGATAAGCAACAAGTCTAAAATTTATATCGCAGGCCATAATGGAATGGTGGGATCCGCAATTCTAAGAAAACTAAAAAAACTTAAATATAAAAAAATTTTTTTTCAAAGTAAAAAACAATTAGATTTAAGAGATCAAAAAAAAGTCTATCAATATTTAAAAAAAATCAAACCTGATGCAGTAATCTTAGCAGCTGCAAAAGTAGGAGGCATTAATGCTAATAATACTTTTAGAGGTGAATTTATTTTTGATAACTTGTCAATACAAAATAATGTAATTGATGGAAGCTATAAAAGTGGAGTAAAAAATTTAATATTCCTGGGCTCTAGTTGTGTTTACCCAAAAAATAGCATTCAACCAATAAAAGAGAAATATTTATTATCAAATTATTTAGAAAAAACTAATGAACCTTACGCAATAGCAAAAATTGCAGGTATCAATTTATGTGATAGTTACAACAAACAGTATAAAGTAAATTATAAATGTCTTATGCCATGCAATGCCTATGGTATTAATGATAACTATGATCTTCAAACATCCCATTTTTTACCAGCACTTATAAGAAAAATTGTTGAAAGCATGAAACAAAATAAGGATTACATTAAACTATGGGGAAATGGAAAAGCACTAAGGGAAGTAATATTCTGCGATGATATTGCGGATGCATGCATTTTTTTTTTAAAGAAAAAAACTTCTGAGTCATTAATTAATATAGGAACCGGTTATGACAAAAGTATTTATGAGCATGCAAAATTTATTATGAAACTTCTTGGTGTTAGATTTAATATAAGGTTTGAAAAAACTAACTTAAAAGGAACTCATAGAAAATTATTAGATGTTTCTTTGGCAAAAAAATATGGATGGGTATACAAAACTTCACTTGAAAAAGGTATATCTATTACAATAAATGATTATTTAGGAAAAAATTTAATAAAAAGATAGTTAAATCATATTTAAAGTAAATTAATATATTTGACTTATTCGTATTCCATTTATATATATTCTTTGCCTGGTGATTTTTGCGAAGGGGCAATACCCGATCCCATTCCGAACTCGGAAGTCAAGCCCTTCTGCGCCGATGGTACTTTGTCTTAAGACACGGAAGAGTAGGACGTTGCCAGGCTAAAAACCTAAATGAAAGATATCATTATAGTAACTGGTGGGGCTGGATTTGTGGGAGCAAATCTTATCGAAACATTAATTAAAAAAACAAAATTTAAAATTTTTAGCTTAGATAATTATTCATCAGGAACTAAAAGAAATCATATAATTAATTCAAGAGTTAAATATTTTAAAGGGGATACAAAAAACATTTCTAAAATATTTAACAAAAAGAAAAAAAATATTCATAGTATTTTTCACTTTGGTGAGTTTTCAAGAATTTATCAAAGTTTTCTAAAACTTGAAAAATGTTTAAATTCAAACACAATAGGAACAAATTCTGTTTTTAATTTTTGTTTAACCAATAAAATTAAATTAGTTTACTCAGCTACCTCAGCTACCTTAGGCAACAAAGGTAATGATAAAGATTTATCACCATATGCTTTTACGAAAGCAAAAAATTTAGAATTGTTAGAAAATTTAAAAAAATGGTTTAATTTAAAATATGAAGTTGTGTATTTTTATAATGTATATGGACCTAGGCAGATAAAAAATGGAGATATGGCAACCGTCATTGGAATTTTTGAGGATAAATATAAAAAAGGCAAACCTTTGCCAGTTGTAAAACCAGGAACACAAACAAGACGTTTTACACATATACAAGATACTATTGATATATGTCTGGATGCATGGAAAAAAAATCAATCAAAACATTATACAATCAGCAATAGAAAAAGCTTAAGTATTTTGCAGGTGGCTAAAATGTTTAAGTCAAAAATAATTTTTTTACCATCTAGAAAAGGAGAAAGATTTGCCTCAGCACTTACTAAAATTAGCTATCTTAATAAAGTTCATAAAAAATATGGAAAAATTCAACTAAAAAACTATATCCAAAACTTTATAAAGAATTGTTAGCTTTACAAATTAAATAATATTGTTTAACAAGTTACCTAAAAAATTATGAAAATTGCTAGTTCTTTAAAATCCTTAAAAAAAAGAGATCTTAACTCAAAGTTAGTAAGAAGACGTGGAAGAGTTTACATAATAAACAAAAAAAATCCAAAATTTAAAGCTCGCCAAAAATAATATTTTAAAATGATTATTGCTTCTTTACCAGAGGACCTGAATTACGAAAAAAGAATCTCTATAACTCCTGAAATAGCAAAAAAATATATTTCAATAGGTTTTGAAATTAATTTATGCGAAAATTATGGAAAACATTTAGGATTTGATGACAAAGAATATGAAGATAGTGGTGTTAAACTGTTTAAAAGTCAAAAGGATGTAATTAATAATGCAGATATTATAGTGCAACTAAGTTTGCCAGTAGATGAAAAAATTTCTTTATTAAAATCTAGCCAAACATTAATTGGTGTTTTCAATCCTTATGAGAATAAAGAAAAGCTGGATGAAATAGTAAAAAAAAATATTAATATTTTTTCTTTAGAATTACTCCCTAGAATTACTAGAGCTCAATCGATGGACATACTTTCATCACAAGCTAATTTAGCTGGGTATAAAGCTGTGATAGAATCATTTGCTACTTTTGAAAAGGCAATTCCTATGATGATGACTGCAGCGGGCACAGTACCGGCTGCAAAAGTTTTAGTTGTAGGAGCTGGAGTAGCAGGTCTACAAGCAATAGCTACTGCAAAAAGAATGGGAGCTATTGTTTTTGCAACAGATGTTAGAATGGCATCAAAAGAGCAAGTAGAAAGTTTAGGTGGAAAATTTTTAGTTGTCGAAGGATCAGAAAATTTAGAAACTGAAGGCGGATATGCAAAAGAAGCTAGTGATGATTTTAAAAAAAAACAAGAAGAATTATTAAGCGAAACCCTAAAAAAAATCGATATAGTTATTTGTACAGCACTTATTCCAGGCAAAAAAGCTCCCCTAATAATTAAGGAAGATATGATAGATCACATGAAATCTGGTTCAGTTATTTATGATTTGGCCGCAATTCAAGGAGGAAATACAGCTTATACTGAAGTAGATAAGTTAATTGAAAAAAAAGGCGTTAAAATAATGGGAGAAAAAAATATTTTAAATAAACTGCCAACTTCTTCCTCAAGCCTTTATGCAAAAAATGTGTTTAATTACGTTGTAAATCTTTATGATAAAGAAAATAAAAAAATTAATATTAACTTAGAGGATGAAATTATTGCTGAAACAATAATCAAATAAATTATGGAAATAGACCCATTTGTTTTTAGATTAAGTATTTTTATACTGTCAATTTTTATAGGTTACTATGTTGTTTGGAGTGTTACTCCTTCATTGCATACGCCATTAATGTCAGTCACAAATGCAATATCATCGGTTATTATTGTTGGAGCAATTATTGCGGCATTAGCTGAGGGAGGAAGTATTTTTGATACAGCAAATATCTTTGGTTATTTGGCAATAGTTTTGGCTGCGGTAAATATTTTTGGTGGATTTTTAGTAACGCAAAGGATGTTAGCAATGTATAAAAAAAAGAAGAAAGATAAATAAATAAATGTCAGCAAACTTATTAGCAATTTTTTACTTAATTTCAGGTGTTCTTTTTATACTCGCATTAAGAGGACTTTCTTCTCCAGAAACTTCTAGGAAAGGAAATCTATTTGGAATTATAGGTATGATAATTGCAATTGGTGTAACAATTTTATCAGCTGGAAATTTTTCTATAGGATTTCTTTATTTAATTATTTTTTTGCTTGTTGGTGGATCAATAGGAGCATTTATTGCATTTAAAATACCAATGACAGCAATGCCAGAATTAGTTGCCGGATTTCATAGTTTAGTAGGTTTAGCAGCAGTTTTCGTAGCAATTTCAGCTTATTTAAATCCAGAAGTATTTAACTTGGGTATTCAAGGCAATATTAAAATAGCAAGTTTAATAGAAATGTCATTAGGGGCAGCAATTGGAGCAATAACTTTTACAGGTTCAATTATAGCGTTCTTAAAATTAAGAGGGATTATGTCAGGCGCCCCAATTACATTTTTTGGACAACATTATCTCAATCTTCTCCTTGGTATTGCCTTAGTAGCATTGATCTTTTATTTGTGTAAAACACAAATTGATACTTGGTTTTGGATAATAATTGCAATTTCATTTTTAGTTGGGGTTTTATTAATTATACCAATAGGTGGTGCTGATATGCCAGTGGTAATTTCAATGTTAAATTCTTATTCTGGATGGGCAGCAGCAGGCATAGGTTTTACTTTAGAAAATAGTGCGTTGATTATAACAGGTGCATTAGTAGGTTCGTCTGGAGCTATCTTGTCATACATAATGTGTAAAGGTATGAATAGATCTTTTTTTAATGTAATACTTGGCGGATGGGGAGCAACTGAATCGTCTTCAACAAATCAGTCAAAAGAACAAAAACCTGTAAAAAATGGTAATGCAGAAGATGCTGCCTTTTTAATGAAAAATGCATCCTCAGTAATAATTGTACCAGGTTATGGCATGGCTGTAGCACAAGCCCAACACGCCTTAAGGGAAATGGTAGATGCACTTAAAAAAAATGGTGTTAAGGTAACTTATGCAATACATCCGGTAGCTGGAAGAATGCCTGGACATATGAATGTATTGTTAGCAGAAGCAAATGTTCCTTATGATGAGGTGTTTGAGCTAGAAGAAATTAATAATGACTTTGCGAACTGTGATGTTGCGTATGTTATAGGAGCTAACGATGTAACTAATCCTATCGCAAAAACAGATCCCCAAAGTCCAATTTATGGAATGCCAATTTTAGACGTTGAGAAAAGTAAATCAGTTCTTTTTGTAAAAAGAAGTTTATCCCCAGGTTATGCAGGTATTGACAATGATTTATTTTATAGAGACAATACATTAATGTTGTTTGCAGACGCAAAAAAAATGACAGAAGATATAATTAAGAACCTTTAAATTTGACTAAAATATTTTGTGACATAGCCGATATAAAAATAATAAAGACTTTCAATAAAAAAAAAATTGTAAAGGGTTTTACAACAAACCCTAGCCTGATGAGAAAAGCAGGAGCTAGAGATTATAAACTTTATGCAAAAAATATTCTTAAAATATGCAATAATAAACCAGTATCACTTGAAGTATTTGCAGATAACTATGATGATATAGCAAAACAAGCTTTTTTATTAAATAATTTAGGTAAAAATGTTTATGTTAAAATTCCAGTTGTCAATACTAAAGGTAAATTTATGGGAAAAGTAATTAAAGAATTGAATGATAAAAAAATTAAATTAAATATTACAGCTGTCTACAACTCATCTCAAACAAATATGATTTTAAAAAAAATAGATAAAAAAAGTAAAGTTATAATATCTATTTTTGCAGGAAGAATGGCGGATAATGGTAAAGATCCAATTCCTGAATTTAAAAAAAGTTTGAAATTAGCAAAACAATTTAAAAATGTTGAAATTTTATGGGCTAGTACTAGGGAACCATATAATTTTATTCAAGCTAAACAATTAGGATGTCATATAATTACGGTCCCGCCAGTATTAATAAATAAAATTGAAAAGTTTGGCAAATCTTTTAATTCCTTAACTTTAGAAACTGTTAAAGCTTTTTTTAGTGACGCAAAAAAATCAAGTTTCAAAATTTGAAATTGAGGTGTTTTGTAGAACGACCTCTAAATCATTATTAACAGAAAATAAGGAATTTTGATAACTTATTCGCAGAAACTTCGAAGTAAGTTTTATTTTTAAACATAATACTACTAATGAATAACATCAACTGACTATTTAAGATTAATAGTTTTTTTATTATTTTAATGGTAATTAATAATTATGAAAAATCCAATTTTTGATGAATTAATAAAATTAAAATTGATTTCAAAATTAAATTTGATTACTTTAAGTAATAAAACTAGAGATAAAAACATAAAAGTAATAAAAGATTTAAAAACTAAAATTATCTTTTTAGAAAAATATATAACTACTAATGAGTATTACTCATCTAAAAATTATAAAAATGTTATTAAAAAAGATACAAAAAACCCAACAATCAAAATAGCAAATATAAAAACATTATCTGGAAATATAAAAACTCCATTAATTAAAGATGATTTAAGAAGAGTAACTAATTTTGAAAAAAATTTAAAAAATAAGGATATACTTGACTTTGGTTGTGGGTGGGGTGGTTTTTTAAGAAATATAAAAAATTACAAATCTTTAAGTGGCGTTGAATTAAGAAAAGATTGTATAAATTATATCAAAAATAATATTAAAAAAATAAATATATTAGATAACATTAATTCTTTTGATAGAAAATTTGATATAATTACAATGTTTCATGTTTTAGAACATATTCCTTACCAAATAGACACTTTAAAAGTTTTAAAGTCAAAATTAAAGAATAAAGGAAAAATTATTATTGAAGTTCCTCATGCTGAAGATTTTTTAATTTTACAAGAAGACTTAAAAGAATTTAAAAACTTTACATTTTGGAGTGAGCATTTAATTCTTCATACATACAAATCTCTTAAATCTATTCTTTTGAAATCAGGTTTTAAAAATATTAATATTCAATATTATCAAAGATATAACTTTTCAAATCATTTAGGTTGGTTTTTAAAAAGAAAACCTGGTGGTCATAACTTAAATAAAGAAATTGTAAGTAATAGATTAAACTCATCTTATTGTGAAAATCTAAAAAAATTAGGTCAAACTGATACCTTAATTGCGATAGCAGAATAAATTAAGGTTATACAGAACTTTAAATATTATCCACTAATCTCTTTAAAGTTTTAAAACTTCGTAGAGAGTTTTTTATAAAAAATTATTGATATGATTAGATAATATTAAAAAAGTGGGGCGTTCTGTTGCCAGGTGCCCCGGACCCCGTAACTTAATTAGAAAACTAATTAAGCTGCAAGAGCAAATTTATTATTTGCAATTATAAGTTAGCCCATTACGGTGGAACAATACCGAACGAAAGAATAGCCTTTAGACACCCGTCGATTCTATGTCACCCCCATAAGTTATATTAATGGTGGAGGTGGTGGGTACTGCCCCCACGTCCGCAATGTTTATTACGAAATTCGTTTATCGTCGTAGTTGGAAAACCAACATTAATAATATAATGATAAATAATAAAATTTATAGAAATTTATGATAAAAAATAATTTTTTTTTAGCAATTTTAGGTATTTTAATTATTTTGTTTACAATTTTGAGCTATTTAAACTACCAAAATGTTATAGATTTAATATTTATTTTTAAGGATTTTCAAAAAAATATTCCTTTATTATATTTGGTGATTATTTTTGTTTATTGCCTCACGCCTATGCC
>CABYUS010000020.1 GCA_902522225.1 uncultured Pelagibacteraceae bacterium | reverse complement strand
ATAAATTTTAGAAATTATTCTTCTTATTATTGGTCTAGTATTCATACTTTTTCTTTGAAAAATTACCAAATCATATTGAAAATTAATTTTTTTTAAAAATTGACATAATTTTGCTTCACCATCACCCGGAATATAAAGAATATATTGTGATTTTGCTAAACTGTATCCTTTAAGTAGCGATTTAGACCAACCTAGGTTTTTTTTATTTTTAAATAAACGAACTTTTTTTCTAAAATTTGGTGAAAGAATTTTTTTAAATGAATAAAATAATTTTAACGATTTATCTGTTGAGCAGTCATCAATGAAAATATATTCATTTATTATTTTTGATTTTTTTTCAAATTTAACAATGTCTTTAAATACTTTAGAGATTTCTTTATCCTCATTAAAAAAAGGAATAACAACAGATATTCTATTCTTCATAGGTTTATTTAAAATATTTATTAATACTAAAATTTGGCCACAAAATAGACTCTTCAAATGATACTTTGCTTAAAGTTATATTTTTTCTTTTAAGTATTTTGCAAACATAATTAACAATATTATTTTTATTCACATAATATTTATGCATTAACATCGGCGATGATGGTGCTGGTATATTTGGAGAAGACAATTTATAAAAGTTTTTATTCTGTAGGTGTAATGAAAGAATTGACTGAACACCACTCAAAATTCCAAAATCATATGGAGAACTATCAACTAACAGTATATTTTTAAATTTGTTTATAAAAGATATATCTTTATTACTTATCCTTTGATTCTTTGGAAAAAAAGATAAATTTAATATAGTTGGAAATATATTATTTATTTCCAATATATCTTTTGCTTTTAAGGCTATGGGTAAAGTATCGGCGTATGTTATAATTACGATGTTATCTTTTTTATTTCCGTATACTTTTGAAGTACTTATTTTTTTAATCTTTTTCTCAATTTTAAAATCTTCATCTAATAGATTTAGATATCTATGTTCTAATAATACCGATGGATTTTTCGATTTCGACATATATAAAATTTGATTGTAAGCCTCACTAGGTGTTGAGGGTATAAAAATATCGATTTCCACTGCCTGCATAAATACAGAATGATAGTTAGCAGTATGTTGTGGCCCATTTCCCCATTGTCGTCCAATTTGAATTCTAAACTTTGCAGGACAAGAATAATTACCCCCAAACATATATTCCCATCTACCAGCTTGAGTTAAAATTTGATCAAAAGCTAACAATGCAAACTCTATTCTTCCATATACAATTATCGGTTTAAACCCTCTTGATGCAAGTCCTACCACTAGTCCTGTGCTGGACAATTCTGAAACAGGTGTTTCAAATACTTGATTTGGAAATTTTTCTATAAACCCATTTCCTTCATTAGTTATTTCAAGACCAAATAATAAGCATTTTTTGTCCTCTTTGAGCGTTCTTATAGTTGCTAATTTAATTGCCTCAGTAAATTTCATTAAACTTTCTTAATATTTATTTTATTAAAGGTTGTGTAAAATATTTTATTATATTTTTTTTGAAGTTTATTTATTATTTTTTCGATTTGAATTAAGCTCATACCAGTCCTAATAATATTTTGTTTTAAAATTTTAATAGGATCTTTTTTAATAATCTCAAAATATTCATTTTTTCTATACTTAGATTTTTGATCTTTTGTGCTTATTTCTGCACCACTATGTTTTGAAAAACGCAAGCAATCTAGATGCAATACTCCAACAGATTTATCTTTTAGTATTTTTTTTCTAAGTTTTTTTGAGGCATCAAATACTTTTAGAAAGTCTTGACCATCTACTCTATTATAATTTGCTTTTAATCCTTTTTCTATAATTGATTTGAAATCATATCCATTTACTTTCCTTTTGAATTTGTCGCTTTCTACAGCATACTTATTATCTTCAATTACTATTAATAATGGTAATTTATATAGGCCAGCCATATTTAATGTCTCATAAAAGGATCCCTCTTCTGCTGATCCGTCTCCAATAAAAACTATTGTTAAATTATTTTTTTTTTTTAGTTTTTCAGACATAGCAATTCCGCTAGCAATTGGTAAGGATGAACCTAATATCGGTACTGATCCAAGAAAGTTTACATTTTTATCTAACATATGCATTGATCCACCGTGTCCACTACAGCAACCTCTATTATCACCAAATACCTCATAAATCATCCTTGATATATTTCCACCTTTTGCAAGATAATGACCGTGAGATCTGTGATTTCCAAAAAAATTATCTTGAGCTTTGGTTCCAAATGCAACTCCAGTAGCACAAGCTTCTTGACCTATTGAGAGATGTAAAAAAGAAAGAACTTTATTTTTTTTGAATTCTTTTGAAATATTTTCTTCTATAATTCTTATTTTAATCATATCTTCAAGTGCTTTTAACAAAATTTCTTTTTTATTCATTTTAATATCCAATAATTATTCTGGCAGCATTTCCGTTTTTAATTAATTTAATTGCATTATTAATATTTATGATATTTATTTGGTGACTTACTAATTTTTTTAAATAGCTAAAATTATTTTTAACTATAAGCGATAATTTATTCATATCATGTTTTGGATTAAATTTTCCTCCATCAGAACTAAGGATTTTGATATTATCTGCAGGGGGATTAAAAAGTCTAAGAGGGTTTTTTATCCTTAATATTGAATTAATTTTTGGTTGACCTACTAAAATTAATCGACCATTTTTATTTAACTGATTAAAGCCTTTTTCCATATTGTCAATATTTCCAGTTGTTTCTACCACAATATCAAATTTAATTTTTTTGATTTTTCTCATATTTGAAAGTGTTAAATTTAATCTTTTAGTATATTTTGATTTCTTTTTTCCTTTATCTATCAATATTACATTCTTTGATTTTTGAATTTTTGCTAAAGCAGCTACAGTCATTCCAATTCCTCCTGCCCCAAATACAAGTATTTTCTTATGAATATTAAATCTTGTTTCTTTGTTTAATATTCCCCACGCTGTTGGGAAAGCACAACCTAGCAAGGGGGCTACTTTGGAATATTTTTTAAAATTTTTAACTCTTGTTACTCTATTTTCTGATATTATAGCATAGTTCTGGAAAGTAGTAATTTGTCCAGCATTAATATTTCCAATTTTACTTTTGTAGATAGGTGGTTTTGCATTCTTTCCATCTGACTTTCTCCAATGTAAGATAACTTCATCATTAATATTAACTTTTTTTACCGACTTATTTTTTTTTACAACTATTCCATATCCTTCGTGACCTAAACAGTGAGGTATCCATTTATCTTTGCCCTTTATTCCCTCTATTTCTCCTATTTGAGCCCCACATATCGCAGCTGTTTTTATTTTTATGAGTAACTGGCCCTGCTCAAGTTTTTCAGGTAATGTCAAATCTAATATTTGAAGATTTTTTTTTTGTTTTATTAGTACAGCTGCTTTAATTTTAAATTTTTTTTTTAACATGATTTAAAATTATTTACAAAAGTACATTATATCTTTCAAGAGTTGCATCTTTGTGATATTTTTAGAATTACCCATATTTTTAACTATGATTGCAGCAGCAATGGAACTATTTAGCATAGTAATCGATGGATTTAATTTACTTTTTATGCTTAAAGATGCTAAAGCCAACATAGCATCACCAGCACCTACTTTATCAAGGACTTTCGACGCAAGGGCAGGACAATAATGATATTTAGAATTTTTCTTTTCGTATAAGATACAACCTTCAGCACCTCTTGTTATTAGCATTGAATTAAGATTTATTTTTTTTGAAAATTTTTTAATTAAATTTTCTATTTTTGAAAATTTATCTTTCATTTCATGTCGGAGTTCGCTTTCATTAATAATTAATGAATTAAATTTTTTATATTTTAAAAGGGTATGATAACCATAATTTGCCGCATTTAGTTGAGCGTTTAAAAAAATTTTTTGTGAATATGAGCTACAAATTTTTTGTGCAATTCTTTTTGAAATGAAGCCATGACCATAATCTGAAATTATTAAAAGATCACAAAGTTTAATTTTTTTTAGTATAATTTTTTCTAATTTTTTTTCTTCACTATGTGTCAAGCCTCTATCATTAAATGAATATGCACCAATTAATTTATGGTTAGTTAAATTATCAATATATCTTTTTTTTAGTATAGTTGGTGTATTCTTTTTTTCTATAAAACTATATGAAACATTTTTTTTGAATGAGTTTTTGATTTTTTTTAAATAATTTTTATGATCTGAGCCTAAAGAACTAACTATATCAACTTTTTTACAAAAAGTTTCAATATGTTTTGCGATTGCTATAACTCCACCCATGTAATTCTCTGTTTTAAGATCTTTCAAAACTAAATGGGGTTCTTTGCCAGATTTTCCAATGGGATCACAAAATATATAGTTATCAATAATTGTTTCTCCAATAATCATGACTTTTAACTTTCTAAATTTATTAATGTGATTTTCAATTTCTTTGAAATTGGATATTTTTTTTATTTTTTCTTTTAATAAAAAAATATTTGGATCTAAATCACCAATTGCATTCTCATTAATTAACTTAGACGAGCTAAGAATTTTCTCATCAATATAAATAGTTTTACCACCATATTTTTTAACTAGTTTTTTTTCCTTAATAATATTTAATGTTACATCATTGCGACTAATTTTGTATTCCATACCTTTTGCATATACGTCTGGTTTGATTAATTTTATAATTGGTTCTGCCGTGATTGACCTACTCAAGGTTACATAATCAACTATTTCTAATGATTGCATCATATTTAATCTATCTGAGCTACTATAAACTGGTCTTCCTGGGCCTTTATGAATGAATTGATCTTCTGTTATTGATACGATTAATATGTTGCCAAATTTTTTTGCTGCCTTTAAATATCTCAAGTGACCAGGATGAAATAAATCAAAAACACCATGGCATAGTACTATTTTTTTTTTATTATTTTTTATTTTAGTAACAGTTGAGATTAAAACCTCACTATTAATTATAATTTTATTATTCAATTTTTTTTTCCTATTTTAGATATTTAAACCAATCTTTGGTTGCAATCTTAATTTTATCTTTGCTCCACAATGGTGCATTATTCCATAAATAAATATTTTTTAAAAGAATTTTTATTCCGTCCTCAATTGTAACTTTGGGTTTCCAGTTTAAAATTTTTTTTGCTTTAGTAATATTAGACCAAGTTATATCTGGCTCACCTGGTCTTTTTGGTAAATAAGTTTTTTTTCCACCTAATAATTTAACTATATAATTTATACTATAACATTTTCCACTTCCAATATTTAGAACTAAATTCTTTTTTTTTAATCTAGAAGATTTTAGGATTGCTTCAACTACATCTGATATATATATGAAGTCTCTTTTTTGTCTTCCATTACCAACAACAGTATAATTTTTATTATTAATTTTTTGTGCTAAAAAAACACCAAACATAGCACCATAAGATCCAGTAGTTCTTGATCTTACGCCGTAAATATTAAAAAATCTTAACGAAGTTACATTAAGTTTAAATACATTTCCCCAGTGCAATACCAATTCTTCTCCAATTTTTTTTGTAAGAGAGTAGGGATATTTAGGGTCAAGTTTTTCATTTTCATCTGTAGGGTATTTTTTTGGAATTCCATAACATGACGATGAAGCTGCGTAGATAAATTTCTTTATTTTATATTTTTTGGAATATTCCAATACATTTAAAGTACCTTTAACATTTGTATTGAAATATAATAATGGATTATTAATACTTGGCACAATATCTGCAAGAGCAGCAAGATGGAAAACTACATCAACATTTTTAAAAGCATTTTGCCAATCACCTTTTTTAGATATATCGTTTTTAAATATTTTGATTTTATTTTTGACATTACTGATATTAGATATTTTTCCATTAATACAGTTATCAATAACAATTACTTCATATTTCAAATCAACTAATTTTTCAACTAAGTGACTCCCTATAAAGCCAAGACCTCCAGTAACTATACATTTTTTCATTATTAAATTTTCATACTATTATCACTAAATTTAATCTTTTTTTAGATAAATCACCTCATAACCTAGTAATTTTTTTATATCTAAATTAGGATTAATACTATATTGAGTACAAGTTTTTTTTATATACATGCAATAATTTTCTCTTGGAACAAAAATATCTCTATTATTAATTTTTATTTTTTTATATTCATTTTTATTATTATCATTTGTCATAGAAAAATATTTTGGCCATGGATAGTTTTTGTAATTATTAGGAGTATTATATATTCTTAAAAAATTTTTTGATACAATCACAGAAAAACCAATCATTAGTATTAATAAAGATGAAACATATATTTTCTTAACATTGAAATTATATTTCATAATTATGTATGAAAAAATAATTGAAAGAAGAGAAATAATAAAAGAGTAACCGTATCTATACAAAGGAGATTTATAAAACCAAATTAATGCACAGAAAAATAAAATAAAAGTAATTTGTTTTAGCTTTATTTCAGATTTATAATTTATTTTATGAGAATTATGTTTTAGAAAAATTATTAATAAGCTGCAAAATATAATATATGGCAAAAGAATCTCTAGGATATATTTTAAATGTTTGATTGACCAAGCATTTAGCCAATTAAATTTATTAATAAATTCATATTCATTAATAAATTTGTCTCTTTTTTCCTTTGATAAATCAGAAATACCTTTAGTCCAAGCCTCTGAGTCAATAGACACTTTTTCTATACTTCCCATATCTACCCAAGATAGTTCATTGAAGCAAGTAGCTTTTAATGGGTAAATCATACAGCCGCTGATTAAAATATTTTTTATTATTGCAATTGAAAAAAATATAATTAGCAAATAAGTTTTTTTTTCAACTAAAATTTCTTTAAAATCTATTTTTCTAATATTAACTAAATTAATTAATGTTATTAGCATTAAGGTAGGTTTATTCATTATAATAAAAAAAGTTAATACAAGGTTATTTAAAAAATTATTAGTTCTAATTAAGTTTTTATTTAATATTATTTCTGATATTAAAAAAAATACTAAAAAATGCGCTGGAGCATCATTACCATATTCACTATATCTGTTCATTTTGTAAAAAAAATAAATAAAAACAAATAACAAGAAAAAAAAATGTAAATTATATTTTTTTTCCTTATTGTAGAAATAAATTTGAGATGCAAAATTAATTAAGACTCCTATTGCAATTAATGCTTGAGCATAAACTATTCCATTATTTCCAAGTAAAGAATTATTAGATATCGCCGAAGTGTATTGTATTATAGATGTATGCCCATATCTAAAATGTAAATTGCTAAGACCAACAATAATTTTTTCTGTATTTAATATTCCAATAAAAGGTAAGTGGTATAAACCTGCGTCAGGCCTGTAAACATTGCTCTCAAATATTAAAATTGAAATTAAAAAACTGGCTAGAATAATAAAAAAAACAAACTCTAATTTACAAAAATGTTTCCAGTTAGATAATATAATTAAAATACTTAAAATTATTAAACTTGAATTAATTACTTGAGTAAGGGGGTAAAAAAAATTTATTAAAATTGCTATAAATGAAATAAGAATTATTCCAAAGATTAACGATTTAGTATAATAATATAGACTGTTTTTATTAGTATCTGTAAAATAAACACCAAATGGTGTAAAAATTAATAAAGCAATTAAAGAATTTAAAAATAATTCATTCATATGATTTTATCAATTATAATCCCTCTTTATAATGAACAAGAAACAATTTTAGAGCTATTATATAAAATTGAAAGCTTAAAAAATATAAATAAAGAAATTATCATTATTGATGATTGCTCAACTGACAATTCTTTAGATAGGCTTAAAAATTATCAAAAAAAGTCGAATATAAAGATAATTGAGCATGAAAAAAATTTAGGAAAAGGAGCGGCAATAATTAGTGGAAAAAAACACGTAACAGGTAATGTCGTGATTATTCAAGATGCTGATCTTGAATATGATCCAAATGATTATTATAAATTAATAGAGCCAATTATTAATGAAAAATTTAAAGTTGTATATGGTTCGAGGGTATTAAACAAAAAAAGATACTCATCAAATCATTTTACATCGTTTTTGAGAATTTTTTTTAATCATATATTAACTTTATTATCTAATCTTTTGAATAATCAAAAATTAACTGATGCACACACATGTTACAAAGCTTTTGATGCTAAATTATTTCATGAGATTACTTTAATTGAAAATAAATTTGGTTTTTGTCCAGAAATCACAACAAAGATTGCAAATCTAGGATATGAGATTAAAGAATTACCAATATCTTATATGGGAAGAAAATATAGTGATGGAAAAAAAATTAAGATGATAGATGGTTTTGATGCAATTAAATGTCTAATAAAATATAAATTTTTTTCAAAAAAATAAAATGGAGAAAACTAAAAAAACAATATTTTTAATATGGGAAAATCCTAAATCTCATCAAGTTATTTTACCAATTATTAAAAAATTCTCAAATTTTAGTAAAGTCTATTTAATATCACAAAGGAATAAAAAAATTGATAGGTTAGATGAAAAAGATAGTAACTATGAAAAATATTGTAAATTAAAACAAGTATTTTACTCCCACAAAATAAAATATTTTAATAAGTTTTTTTTATTTTATTATTATTTTTTATCTATAATTTTAATTATCTATTTAAGACCAAGCTATATTTATGTGATTAATAAGTATCCTTTACTTGTTATTTATTTAATTAAAAAGATGGTTAATTCTAAAATTATCTACCATAATTTAGATTATGACCCAAATCCAAAAAGTTTTTTTCACAGACTTTTAGCTAAAATTGAAAAATATGCCATGAAGTATGTAGATTTGTTAATTTTCTCTCATAAAAAAAGAGGTGAACGTTTTATAAAAGATAACATGGTAAAAAAAAATTTTGTAGTTTTTTTTAATTCGTTGCCAAAACAATACTTTAAAAAATATATAAAAAAAATAAAAAATAATAATAAAATAAAAAAAATAATTTATTTTGGATCTATTGGCGAAGGCCATGGGATAAATACAATGATAAAATCATTTAATTATTTAGATGATAATTATAGATTTTATATATACGGATGGGTTATTAGTGACAATTACTTAAATAAAATTAAAACTACAATTAATAATTTAAAATTAAATAATAAGGTATTTATAAAGCAAGATTTGATGGATTATGAGTGGAAAAGTAAAATTACAGAAAGTGATTTAGGTGTTGCAATTTATGAAAATACCAGCTTTGGTCATAAATATATGTTCACGGCATCTCAGAAAATTAATGCCTTTTTAGCTGCAGGATTACCATTTATTATTTTAAAAAATAATGATTTTATTAAATATAATAAAAAATATAAATGTTGCATCGAAGTTAAATTAAAACCAAAAGAAATTTCAAAAAAAATAAAACTTATTACAAAAAATAAAAAAAACTATTCAAGAATTAAAAAAAATTCAAAAAAAGTTTTTTTAAAGAATTTTAATTTTGAAAACCAATTTAAAAAAATTGAAAAATTTCTCTAATTATAAAACTTTTAAATAAAGTGAAGATGGTTCTGATGATTTTTTTAAATTAGGTGCTTTAGGTTTTAATTGTTTATAAAATTTTTTCTTAAGAAAATTTAGAGATAATATTACCTCATAATTTTTAGAATTCGCTAAAATAGCTTCTAAAATATATTGTTCATTCCATAATCTAAATAATTTAAATATCCAGTCTGATCTATAATTTCTAGGAGTGAATATGTCATGAATATGGACTATCACGCCACTTGATAATTGTGGAAGTATTTCTAAGAAGAATTTTAAAACATCTCCATTTGGTCTTATTATGTGAGAGCTATCTAAAAAAATAATGTCATTTTTTTTGAATTCATTCTTCCAATCAATATTAATGTCCTCTAATTTTTTTCTTATTACTTTAACACCGTAATCTTTAAGCCATTTATTTTCAAAAGGTTCAATACAAGTAAGCTTTGTTTTTAAGCTATTCTCATCAAAATTCTTTTTATTTGCCTCTAGACAAACTAATGTTGAGTAACCACTACCAATTTCAACCACCTTCTTTGGTTTAAAGTATCTTAATATTTGATAATATATTTCAGAGTCACATTCTTCAAATGAACCATTTTTTAAATAAAATCCAAAATTATCAGTTTTTTTATTAAAATTTAAATTTACTATTTCTTTTGAAAATTTTAATTTATTTAATAATTTGAGTTGTTTATTTGAATTCATATTAATCGAATTAAGATATCTTTGTTTATAATTAATTTTTTCTTTCGAAGAAAAATTAAATTTAGGCTCATAATAGTGATCCATAATCGGAAAAATTCCTATTTTCTGAAGAATAGATGTTGTAAATGGATGATTAATTGGACCTCTTTTTTTATATTGAAGTATAATATAGCCTAATGGCACTATTAATATCCCCAATAGAAAATCAAATAATTTTCTTAAAACTTTTTTCATAAAAATTAATTTATATTAACTATTATATAGCCTTATGAATGAAAAAAATAATTTTTTATGTAAAAAAAACTATTTTTTTTTATTAAATCTAATAGATTACTCTTAATTACAAAGGTTTAAATTTTTTATGATCACTTCGACTGAAGAAAAAATCTTACTAAATATTATTAAAAATAATCAAGGTAAAATTGTTAATAAAGATTTTTCTTATCCTTTACTTGAAAATGGGTTTGATGAAACAGATATTTTAAGGGGAATTGAGGTACTGTTAAGCAGGAAATTAACGATGTCTCAAATTACAGAAAAATTTGAGAGGAATTTTGCAAAATATGTTGGTTCTAAATATGCTGTGATGGTTAATTCTGGATCATCGGCAAATCTTCTATCTGCATTCGCACTGGTTAATCCAAAAAAGGAAAATAGACTTAGATCTGGTGATAAATTTTTGATACCAGCCATATGTTGGTCGACATCTTTATGGCCATTTATTCAGTCAGGACTAAAACCAGTTTTCACAGATGTATCAAAAAAAGATTTTTGTATTCAGGTTGACGAACTAGATAATAAAAAATTAAAAAATATTAAGTTAATAGTTTCAATCAATATTTTAGGAAATAGCCCTGATATAAAAAATCTTTCAAATTTATGTAAAAAGAAAAATATTTATTTAGTGGAAGACACATGTGAGGCACTTGGGTCAAAAATGAATTCTAAATCACTAGGAACTTATGGTGATTTTGGAACATTTTCTTTTTATTATTCTCATCAAATAACATCGGGCGAGGGTGGAATGGTGGTTTGCAACAAAAAAGAAGATTATGAAATTTTAAGAACACTTAGGGCACATGGTTGGGATAGACATGTAAAAAATAGAAAGCAAAATACTTTTAATTTTGTTAATTCGGGTTTTAATTTAAGACCATTAGATATAACTGCTGCAATTGGAATTAGTCAATTGAAGAGATTGAATGAAATGAAAAAAATAAGAAATTTAAATAAGGTTGAGATTATATCATGTATTAAAAATCACCCAGAATGGAATAATCAATATGAATTTTTTGAGGCAAGAAAAGGTTTAAGCCCTAGTTGGTTTGGTTTTCCTATTTTATTAAATAACAAATATAGACAAAAAAAAATTCTTTTAATGAAATATTTAAATCAAAATAAAATAGAAACTAGACCTATTCTTAGTGGGAATTTTCTAAATCAACCAAGCGTTTCGCTTTATAACTTAAAGCCTAAAAAGAATTTTAATAATGCTCAAGAAATTGAGGAAAGAGGTTTTTTTATTGGAATTCCTACAACAGTGTTAACCAATCAAAAAATTAATTATCTTGTTAAAAAATTAATGTTTATTGAAAGAATTTAATTTGATTTATTGTGGAATCACAGGACATACAGGCAACTTAGGAAGTAAATTTGTTAAAATAGCAAAAAACTTCAAATTTAATAAATTTAAAGGAGATATAACAAAAAAAAAAGATGTTGAGAATTGGATAAAAAAAGGAAAATTTGATTTGATTATTCATTTTGCAGCTTTAGTTCCTATTAGATTAGTCGATAAAAACTACAAAAAAGCATTAGAGGTCAATTTTGTTGGTACTAAAAATTTAATTGACTCAATAATAAAATGTAACACTAATCTTAAATGGTTTTTTTATACCTCTACCTCACATGTTTACAGGTATTCTAATAAAAAAATTAAAGAAACAAGCAAAATTAAACCCATTTCAAGATATGGAAAAACAAAAAATTTAGGAGAGAGATATATAATTAAAAAATTGAAAAGCAAAAATTATTGCATTGGAAGAATATTTAGCATTATAGATAACAAGTCAAAAGATTTTTTTCTAAAAAGCTTGATTTCGAAAATAAAAATTAAAAAAAAAATAATAGAACTTAATAATTTAAATCATTATAGAGATTTTATTAGCACCGATCAGATTTCAAAAATTATACTATTATTGTGGAAGAATAAGTACAGAGGGATAATTAATATCGCGAGGGGAGAAAAGGTTCATCTCAAAATGATTGCTAAAATTCTTGCTAAAAAATATAAAAAGAAAATATACTTTCAAAACAATAAACCTACTACAACTGTAGCCGATATCAAAAAACTGACAAAAATTGGATGGAAAAATAAAAAATTAAATTTTATTAGATATTTTAAGTAAGTATAGTTTAATAAGACCTTTAAAAGAATTAAAAATTAAATTTATATTTACGGAGCTTTCACCTCTTGTTCTATTTCTAAAAATTGAATTTGTTTCTGATATTTTATAGCCTTTTATATACAGAACTAGCAAAATTTCTGATAATATTATAAAACCTCCACCTAATTTGTTACATTCAGTAATAACTACTTTGGCAGCTCTCGGGGAATAAAATCTAAAACCATTAGTATAATCAGATACAGGCACACCTAACAGCATTCTTGCAAGTTTATTTGCAAATTTAGATAAGATTCTTCTAGAAAGTGGCCAGTTTATAATTTTACTATTTTTGTTGTATCTGCTAGCTATTAGTAAATCGAGATTTTTATCATTAAATAAATTAATATTATTTTTTAACTCAGTTGGATCATGTGAAAAATCTGCATCCATCTCAATAAAACATCCAATTTTATTCATATTTATAAATTTATCTAAACCATATATTACAGCAGAACCACGTCCTAATTTTCTATTTCTATGAAAGTAATGCACTGTTTCATCATGCATATTTTTAAAAAGATTTTTTGTTTTTTCATTCTCAGAGTCGTCAATAATAGCAATATGACAATTAACTTCATTTTTTATTTTATTTATTAGATCAACGATATTTTCTTCTTCATTGTAGGCTGGTATTATAATGCAATATTCCATTTGTTAGAAAAATATAGATTATTTCTCTTATTTAACAAGTTTATTGGAAATTAGCTTAGGATTTCTTTACTATTTTTTATTTTATATTAATTTAAATAAGGATAAATAATCAAAAATATTATTTATTAAATTTAAATATGATACTTATTTCTCATCGAGGTAATCTAAGAGGACCAAACAAAAGCAGAGAAAATTCACCAGAATATATAAATGAAGCTCGAAATAATGGATACAATATTGAGATTGATGTCTGGTTTGCAAATAATAAATTTTACCTTGGTCATGATGAGCCAATTTATGAAATTGAAAAAAATTTTCTAAATAATAATAAACTTTGGTGTCATGCAAAAAATATTGATGCAATGGAAGCACTAAAGGGAATTGGTGCAATTTATTTCTGGCACCAGAATGATGATGTTGTTTTAACAAGTAATGGATATTTTTGGACATACCCTGGAAAGAAACTACTTAAAAATAGTATTTGCGTATTACCCGAGACTAGTAATTTAGAAAATATTGA
>CABYUS010000019.1 GCA_902522225.1 uncultured Pelagibacteraceae bacterium | reverse complement strand
AAGAAGTAACTTCTCCAATAATAGGTACTGCTTACTTGGCACCTGAGCCAGGAGGCAAAAAATTTATAGAAATAGGAAAAAGAGTTAAAAAAGGTGATACAGTTATAATTGTTGAGGCCATGAAAACAATGAATCATATTCCTTCGCCATTCGATGGAATTGTAAAAGAAATTTGTGTTGAGGATGGTCAACCAATAGAATTTGGTCAACAAATTGTAATTATAGATTAATGTTTAAGAAAATTTTAATCGCAAACAGAGGTGAGATTGCAGTTAGAATTATAAGAGCATGTAAAGAATGGGGTATTCAAACAGTAGCCGTTCACTCTGATGTAGACAAAGAAAGTATGCATGTAAGACTCGCTGATGAAAGTGTCTGCATAGGATCGCATCAACCATCTAATAGCTATTTAAATATTCCCGCTTTGATGTCTGCTATCGAATTGACTAATTCTGATGCTGTACATCCAGGTTATGGTTTCTTATCTGAAAATTCAAATTTTGCAAAAATATTGGAGGATAATAATATTAAATTTATTGGCCCATCATCTCAAATAATTAAAAAAATGGGCGATAAAATTCAAGCAAAAAAAATTGCTAAAGAAAATGGATTACCAGTAATAGAAGGTTCAGATGGAGGAGTAAAAAATTATGAAGAGGCATTAAAAATCGGTAAAAAAATTGGATTTCCTGTATTAATTAAAGCTGCAGCTGGAGGTGGTGGTAAAGGAATGAAAATTGTAAAAAATGAAAAAAATTTTAAAGATCTTTTTTCAATTGCTAAAAATGAAGCAAAAAAATATTTTGGTAATGATGAAGTTTATATAGAAAAATTTTTTGAAAATCCTAGACACATAGAAGTGCAGATTTTATCAGGAAAAAATAGAACCATTCACTTGCATGAAAGAGATTGTTCTGTACAACGTAGGCATCAAAAATTAATTGAAGAATCACCAAGTCCAATTTTAACAAACGAACTAAGAGAAGAACTATTTGAAAAAACAGTGAATATGGTAAGTAAAATTGGTTATGAGGGAGCAGGAACAGTGGAATATATCTTCGAAAATAACAAATTTTTTTTTTTTAGAAATGAATACAAGAGTACAAGTTGAACATCCAGTTACTGAAATGATCACAGGGATTGATATCATAAAAGAACAAATTTGGATTGCTTTCTCTGGAGAAACAGCTTTAAAACAAAATGATATTGTTCCAAGGGGTCATGCAATAGAATGTAGAATTAATGCAGAAGATCCAAAAAAAGGATTTCAGCCTTCTCCAGGAAAAATAACTATGTGTCATCAGCCATCTGGTTTTAGAACAAGAGTTGATGGAGCAATTTATCAAGGATACAAAGTAACTCCTTATTATGATAGTATGGTATGTAAATTAATTTGCCATGGAAGAAACAGAGAAGAAGCTATTCAAAGAATGTTAAGATCATTAGATGAATTTGTTTTAGAGGGAATTACTACTACAATTGAATTACATAAAATTATTTTGGATCATGATAAATTCATTAATTCTGACTTCAATGTAGGTTGGTTGGATAATGAAAAAATTATTTAAAGGCATTCAATAATCCATAAATCATAAACTGGATGATCAAAAGGATTTATTGAGGGACTGGAAGCAAAGGACCAACCATTAAAAACAAATACTTCATCATTACTTAATTTATTTGTATCTACAACTTGTAAATATGCTGTAATTTCTGGGTCATCATCAAATTCCGAATTTTTACATTTAAGGACCTTGATTTGTAAATTTTTATAGTTAACAGTATCTCCAATTTTGAACTCAAGTTCGGTATTTTTAGAGCTTACTTTATCTAAAATTTTTAATTTAATTAAACCTATTGAATTAGAAAAAGAATAATGATTCGTGAAAAAAATCAGTAAAAACGTAAAAAAAAAAAATTTATTTTTTCCAAGATTTATATTTTTTATTTTCTTCATTATTTTTTTTATTGGGATGATAAGATTTAGAAGTTCCAGTTAAATTTTTTTGGTGTGGTTTTTGCCATGAATATTTTTCATACTGGTGAATATTCTCTAATTTATTTTTTGTAAAATGTATCCAAGAATACCATTCGTTTGGAATCTGGGAGGCATCAATTTCATCTTTATAAATAATCCATCTTTTTCCATTCTTGCTTTGATAATATTTATTTCCAAAATCATCTCTGCCTTCGAACTTTCCAAAAATTAAAGTGTAAATTCTTGTACCTAGTGTCTGCTGATTCCACCAAATGAAAATTTGTTTTACGAATGTCAACATAATTTTATTACTTTTATTTCAATTTAAAATTGTAAAAAATAAATTAGACTAAAGTTTTAATTTGTATATATATTAAATACATTAAGACTCAAAAATAAATTTTATATAGGACTAAAATGGCCAAATACTTAGTGGAAACATATTATACTTGCAGTTTTAAGGTAGATCATTACTTGGATGATATAAATGATAAAGAACTATCCAATTTAGAGCAAAGAGATGATGGAAAATTTGAAGTATTAGATATTAAATTAGACAATAGAAAAACAAAAAACCTAAGCTCAAATGGAAAAAATCACAAAAATTCAAACCTAAATAATGAAAAAAAAGTTGTTGATACAGTGACAAATCAAAATAATGAAAAAAATACAAATGGTTTCGTTAAAAAATTAAGTGAGACAGTTAATAAGAGATTTAGTATGCCAGACAGAAGAAAAGGTTATATTCAAAAAGCAACAATTGGTGATCATAAAGTTTACTTACATACGGGCGAGTACGAAGACGGAAAAATTGGTGAAATTTTTATTGATACTAGTAAAGAAGGCGAGTTAGTAAAAGCTTTAATGAATAACTTTGCAATTGCGATCTCATTAGGACTGCAATATGGGGTTCCACTAGATGAATATGTGAGTGCTTATGTTGATACAAAATTCGAACCATCAGGAAAAGTTTTTGGTAATGATAGAATTTTAAGCGCTTCCTCAATACTTGATTATATATTTAGAGAATTAGCAATATCTTATTTAAATAGAGAAGATTTAGCGCATACACCAATGATAGGTGGAAACTCTGAAAAAAATTTAAATAATGAAAATTCAACCGACGATCAAAATCAATTTTTAAAAATTGTAAAAGACATTACCAGCAAAGGATTTGTAAGAAATAATTATAATAAAAATCTAATTGATCTTTCAGATATCAAGATAAACTTAAAAGGAAAAAAATAGTTACTTATTTTTTTTCAAGGTAATGTTAAGTTCTTTAAGTTGATTTTCATTAACTTGTGATGGAGCATTCATCATTAGATCTTGCGCATTTTGATTCATTGGAAACATTGTTACCTCTCTTATGTTTTTTTCATTTGCCAATAGCATTACAATGCGATCTATACCTGGAGCAATTCCACCATGAGGTGGTGCTCCATAACTTAATGCATTTATCATTCCACTAAACTTTTCGTTAACATCTGCCTCAGAATAACCAGCTATTTTAAATAATTTATACATTAGCTCTGGTATATGATTTCTAATTGCACCAGAGGATAGCTCTATACCATTACAAACAATGTCATACTGAAATGCCTTTATTTTTAAGGGGTCGTTTAAATCTAATTTATTTAAATCACCTTGAGGCATTGAAAACGGATTATGACTAAATTTAATATTTTTATCATTTTCATCAAGTTCAAACATTGGATAATCTACCACCCAACAAAAAGCAAATTTTTCCTTTTCAACTAAATCAAGATCGTTGCCAATTTTATCTCTTGCTAATGACGTAATTTTTTCAACTTCAATTTTTTTTCCACATGCAAAAAAGATACTATCTCCTATTTCTGCATTAGTCATTTTCATTATTTCTTTTAAAGACTCTTCTGAAAAAAATTTACCTACTGGACCCTTTCCACTGACACTTTGTTTTTTTTCTAGCGTAAAGTAAGCTAAACCAGCTGAACCTTGATCCTTGGCCCATTTATCCAAACCATCAAAAAAGCTTCTTGGTTTATCTTTAGTATTTTTTGTAACAATACACCTTACTAATGATCCTGATTTCACAAGTTTTTTAAATATTTCAAATTTTACATCATCTCTTAAGAAAATTGCTGTTATATCACTAATTATCAAAGGATTTCTAAGGTCTGGTTTGTCCGATCCATACTTTAGCATAGCTTCTTCATATGGAATTCTTGGGAATTTTTCTTCAAATAGAGTTTTTGAGGAAAATTTATTAAAAATTTTTGTCAATAATTTTTCTATAACTTTAAATATATCTTCTTGAGTAACAAAAGACATTTCTATATCAAGCTGGTAAAATTCACCAGGACTTCTGTCAGATCTGGCATCTTCATCTCTAAAACATGGTGCAATTTGAAAATATTTATCAAACCCAGAAATCATTATTAGCTGTTTAAATTGCTGTGGCGCTTGAGGCAATGCATAAAATTTCCCAGGATTTAATCTGCTTGGAACTAAAAAATCTCGAGCACCTTCTGGACTTGATGAAGTTAAAATTGGAGTTTGAAATTCTAAAAAATCTAATTTAGACATTTCGCTTCTAATAAATGAAATTACTTTTGATCTTAATATTATATTTTCATGAATTTTTTTTCTTCTTAAATCTAAAAATCTATATTTTAGTCTAATTTCCTCAGAGTATTCTTGATCACTAAAAACTGGTAACGGAAGTTCTTTACAAGTACCAATAACATCAAAAGATATAATTTTTATTTCTATTGATCCAGTATTTAATTCTTTATTGACAGTCTCTTGACTTCTTTTTTTGACTAAGCCATTAACTCTAATAACAGTTTCAAGTTGTAGTTTTTCAAGTTTTGCAAAAAAAGAATTTTCTTTATCAATAATGCATTGAGTAATTCCATAATGATCTCGAATATCAATAAATAAAAGATTTCCATGGTCTCTCTTCTTATTTATCCAACCAGACAATATTACATTTGTACCCTCTTCATTTATTGTTAATTGACTGCAATTATGTGTTCGGTACTTATTCATTATATTTTAATACTTCTTTTATTGTTTTTAAATCAATTGGTTTTTTCCTTTTAAGACTTGTTTGATCAATTTTATGAATAAATTCATATATTTTTTCGTAGGATCTATCAATATTTTTAATTATATATTCAATATATTTCTTATTAATTTTTACTTGTTTGTCTGAAAAATTTTTTACTAAAATTGCATAGATTAACTCGTCGTCTGGAATATTAATTTTAGCAAAAATACAATTATTAAGCCTTGATGATAAATCTTTTAATCTAAAATTTAATTGATTAATTCGTATGACTGAATTAATTAAAATAAATTTATTATCTCTATCCACAAGATTTATTAAACTATACATATTTTCTTCATTAATATTTTCATTAAAGTTTTCTATTATCAAATTTTGATGGGTTTTAAATTTTTCTAAAAAATTAGCATCTAGATTCTTTGCCTCAATTTTATTAGCACTAAATTTATTTTGAAAAATATCACTTAAATGAGTTTTGCCACTAAATTTTTCACCATAAACATTTAAAATGTTTTTTCCCCAATTTGGCCAATTAAGAACTAAATTATAAGCAAAAAAATTACTCTCTGATATGAAAAAGTCCTCAAAATTATAATTTTTAGAATTTTTAAATTTGAATAATAATTGCTTTAAATCTTTCATTGAACAATCCAAGTTTGATTTTCTTTTTTAAAAAAAAAACCATGTTTTTTTGCTTCTTCAAAAAATATTTTAGGTGAACCATTAAATATTAATTTATATGAAATGTAATTGTTATCAAACATTAAAATTTTAGAAGAAGATATTAAATCATAAGACTCAATAAACTTTTCAAATATTTTAATTCTTTTATTTTTTTTCGAGTTGATAGATATGCTTAGTGGAAGTTTTATCGAGGTATTTATAATGTTATACTTTTTCCAAGTATCTTCAAATTTAATTTTTAGATTATTTATAATTTTATTTAAATTTTTTTTGTTATTTAAATCTAAATTTTCATATGTAAGATTAATTATTTCATTATTATTATTAATGTTAATTTTTGATAAAATTTGAACTTTATTATTATTTTCGTTTATTATTAAAATAATATTATTACTTATATTGTACTTATTGATAATATCTTCAAAGTCAAAGCTTTCTATATTAGAAAAATTTCTTGTAATAACCTCTCTATCTTCTATTTCGTCTGTTGGTAAAATATAATTTATCAAGTAATGGTTTTCTGTTTTATTTTTCCAATTTTTATAAATTAGATTTTCATTAAAGAATTTTATCGTATCTCTATCTTTGTCTATTAATATAGGAATAAGAAGTAAGTCAATTTTTTTAGGAATTGAAGGAAATATATTATTACTTTCAAAAAACTTTAAAGTATCCGTTTTATCAAAATTGACAACAAAATTTGCTGAATAGTAATCATTAATAAAATTTTCATTTTCTATAACAAAAGAATCAATTAACCTTTTTATTTTAAATAAATCTATATTTTGTATTTTTTTTTTATCTGTAGATGTTAATAAAGTTAAAATTAATTCGTCAAATGCTAATTTAAATGCTTTGTCAAATACATCTTCCTTTTTAAAATTTTTATCAAAGATTTCTGAAATAATAATATTTTCTATATTGTAATTTGAGGCATTTACTTTTTTAAATGCAAATGAATTTATTACTATTATAGATAGAATTAATATTATATAAAATATTTGATTTTTAAAAATTTGATTTTTACAAAACATAATTAATAATAATGAATAAAGCTAAATTTACATACGAAAAAAGTGGCGTTAATATTGCTTTGGCTGATAAATTTGTTAAATTTATATCTAAAAATAGCTCAAAAAATAAATTAAATAAAAATATTGGTGGTTTTGGATCAATATCAAATATTCCTAACGATATTAAAAACCCTCAGATTGTAGCTAGTACAGATGGAGTAGGCACTAAAATTGAAATTGCTAATATTTTAAACAAATATGACACTATTGGAATAGATCTTGTAGCAATGTGTGTTAATGATTTGATTGTTCAGGGAGCAAAACCTATTTTATTTTTAGATTATATATCAATTAATAAAATAGATCTTCCAAAAATGAAATCCTTACTAAAAGGAATTATAAAAGGTTGTAAGATTGCAGATTGTGAATTGGTAGGTGGCGAGACAGCTGAAATGCCTGGAACTTATGAAGTTGGAAAATTTGATATAGCAGGATTTTCTGTAGGAATAGTTGATAGAAAAAAGATATTAAGTAAATCCAGAGTTAAAAAAAATAACCTGATAATTGCAATACCTTCAAATGGACTTCACTCAAATGGCTACTCTCTGGTTCGTAATTTATTAAAAAAAAAAAAAATCAATATAAAAAAAAATAAATTTTTAAAAAAAGAATTAATAGAACCAACAAAAATCTATGTTCCAGAAATTATAAAACTATTAAAAAAAAATTATTTGAATGGATGTGCAAATATTACTGGGGGTGGGCTAATTGATAATATAGAGAGAATTATTCCTGATAAATTATCAGCAAAAATTGATCTAAAAAAAATTAGAGTTAGTAAGATATTTAAATGGTTAAAAAATAATAATATAAGTGAAAAAGAAATGATAAAAACTTTTAATTGTGGTGTCGGTTTTTGCTTAATTGTAAAGCCAGAAAATTTTGGAAAAATTGAGAAATATTTTTCAAAAAAATTCAAACCATATATAATTGGAAAAATTATTAGTTATAACAAAAAATCAAAAATAGATGGTAAAATTATCTGGAAATAATAAAATTAATTTAGCAATCTTTATTTCTGGCAGAGGTACTAATTTAAAATCAATTTTCAATTTTTCTAAAAAAAAAAATTCAATTTTAAATATTAAACTTGTAATTTCTGATAATAAATTTGCTAAAGGTCTAGAATTTTCTAAAAAGAAAAAAATTGATTATAAATTTGTAAAATTTAACAAAAAAAAAATTGCTGAATATAAAATATTAAAACTGATTGAATCAAAGCAAATAGATTTAATTTGTCTTGCTGGATTTATGAAAATTCTGTCTGGAAATTTTATAAAAAAAAGTAAGCTTAAAATTCTAAATATACATCCTTCACTTCTCCCAAAATATAAAGGATTAAACACTCATATTAGAGCTATAAAAAATAAAGAAAAGTTTTCTGGTTGTACTGTTCATTTTGTTAATAAAAAACTTGATTCTGGTAAAATAATTTTACAGAAAAAAGTTAAAATTAATAAAAATGAAACTGTTAATTCTTTAGAGAAGAAAGTTTTAATGATAGAAAATAAAATTTATCCTTTGGCAATTATGAAAGTGGTAAAATCTAACTTTTAAAAAAAAAATCTATTTCTATTTGTGCATTTATAACGCTATCAGAACCATGAACGGAATTTTTGTCAATTGAAATGCCATATTTTTTTCTTAATGTTCCCTCTTTAGCATCAGATGGGTTGGTGGCTCCCATTAGCTCTCTATTTGCAATTACTGCATTTTCTTTCTCCAAAACCATTACTACTATTGGTCCTGATGATAAATAATCACATAAATCATTATAAAAAGGTTTTGATTGATGTACTAAATAAAATTTTTCTGCATCAGATTTTTCAAGATGTACCTTTTTTTCTTGTTTAATAGTAAAACCATTATTTTTAAATTCATTTTTTATTTCTTCTGATAAATTTCTATCTACCGCATCTGGCTTTATAATAGATAGTGTTTGCTCTAAACTACTCATAATTATCCTCTACAAGTTTATTTAATAGTCTAACTCCATAACCAGTAGCACCACCAGAATTTAAAGCTCCTGCATATTTTGAAAAAGCCATACCAGCTATATCAAGGTGTGCCCATGGTGTTTTATTTATAATAAATCTTTGCAAAAATTGTGCTGCAGTAATTGATCCAGCTCCACCAACATAGTTTATATTTTGCATATCTGCATTTTTAGAATTCATTAGTTTATCAAAATTTTTATGCAATGGCAATCTCCAAACTTTTTCTTTAACTTTTTCACCCGCATCATAAATCTGTTTAGATAATTTATCATCATTTGAAAAAAGTCCAGCATACTCAGATCCTAATGAAACAATAATAGCCCCTGTTAAAGTTGCTAAGTCGACAATAAAACCTGGTTTAAATTTTTTCTCAGTGAATGTTAATGCGTCAGCAAGTACTAATCTTCCTTCTGCATCTGTATTTAGAACTTCAATAGTTTTTCCACTATAGGATTTAACTATGTCTCCAGGTCTTTGTGCATTTCCGCCTGGCATATTTTCGACAAGTCCTACAACACCGACTGCATTTATTTTTGCTTTTCTTAAAGCAAAATTTTTCATTAAACCAACTACTACAGCTGAACCTGCCATATCGTAAGTCATATCTTCCATAAATCTAGCCGGCTTTAATGATATTCCACCTGTGTCAAAACAAACACCTTTTCCTACAAAAGCCAAAGGTTTAGATTTAGATTTTTTTCCATTCCATTCCATCGTTACAAGATATGATCCTCTAATACTTCCTTGCCCAACACCAAGTAAAGCATTACATCCTAATTTTTTTAATTTTTCATCATCATATATAGTGACCTTTAAACCAATTTTCTTTAATTTGGATAATCTTTTTGCGTACTCATCTGGATGCAAAATATTTCCTGGTTCAGAAACTAAGTCTTTAGTAAAATTTACTCCATCAAGTAAAGCGTTTAATTTATTTTTGGTTTTTTGATTATATTTATTTTTTTGCAACAAAATATTTAAATTGAAAATTTTATTATTTTTTTTTGATTTATATAAATTAAATTCATAAGATTTAAGTTCTGCTCCATGTAAAAATGATTCAAATTTTATTTTATCTCTTACTGAAGAAAAATTTGATCCTAGTATCGTTATTTCATCTACTTCATTAGTTTTTGAATAATCATAAAATTTTGCACCTATTTTTTCTGATTGAAAAAAATCATTTTTTTTAACTAACAAAATAATTATTAATTTTTGATCAAAATCTAAATTTAATGATAATATTTTGTTATCTTTAATTTTGGTGCTGTTTTTTAAAAAACTAATTATTTTCTGATTTATTTTAATATCAAAAATCCCTTTAAAATCTGAAATTTTAGAGTCCTTTGTAAGAAAAATAGCATTATTTTTTGAGGATTTTTTTTTGTTGTTTAAATATTTTATTTTTAAAGACATTCAATATAAATATAGTAAAAGTTGAAAAAGATATAAATACAAAGTTATTATATTTCAATGAAAAAATTAATATTTTGGAAATTTTTTAAGGATTTAACCCTGTTCTTTATTGTGGTTTCTTTAAGCATTTCCCTAATTATTTGGGTTATACAAGCGGTAAACTATCTTGATATGGTTAGTGAAGATGGTCATACATTTAAAATTTACTTTCTTTACACACTTTTAAGCCTTCCAAAAATATTTTCAAAGGTTTTGCCTTTTGTCTTTTTTATATCGCTTTTTTATATGATTTTAAAATACGAAAAAAATAACGAATTAATAATTTTTTGGCTAACAGGAATTCATAAATCTTATTTTGTAAATACCATAATAAAGTTTACTTTTATTTATTTAATAATGCAATTCTTGCTAACAGTTATTCTAGTTCCTCAAGGTCTTAATTCCGCAAGAACATATATAAAATCTTCTGATGTTAATGTTCTATCGTCTCTTGTAAGAGAAAGAAAATTTATTGACTCAGTTCAAAACTTAACAATCTTTGTAGAAGAAAAAAGTACTGATGGTTTAATGAAAAATATTTTTTTAAAAGAAAAAATTGGAAAAAATAAATCTCAAATAATCTACGCAAAAAAAGGAAAATTTGATGATGTGAACGAAGATTTTTTAATTTTGTTTGATGGAGAAGTATTAAATCAGGATACTGGCACGATAAGTAATTTTAGTTTTAAAGAAACAGAAATAAACTTGAATAGATTTAGCACACAGACAGTAACGGATTTTA
Organism: uncultured Pelagibacteraceae bacterium; assembly: GCA_902522225.1. Taxonomy (GTDB): domain Bacteria; phylum Pseudomonadota; class Alphaproteobacteria; order Pelagibacterales; family Pelagibacteraceae; genus Pelagibacter. Next base: position 4,354 of record CABYUS010000019.1, on the reverse strand, counting down.
AAATCCAAGAAAACTCCTCAAAAAACCTTGCTATATGTTTTGTTCAACTTATGAAATATAAAAATTTGATTACTAACAAAATAAGAAATGAAAATAATTTACAAGATAATTGTAAATGGGATAATTTCGATAGAATTAATCAGGAATTAATTAAAAGATTTATTTTACCTTTTTACTTGCCCATTCTTTCTTTAATTGCTTGTTTATTAATTACTAAATCAAAAGATGAATTTAAATTTAATAAGTTTACTTATTTACTATTTCTTTTTGGTGTTTTGATAATTATTATCTCTGAACTATCTATAAGATATACATCTGAAAATTATTTAAATAATATTTTTTTACTATCTTTACCAATTTTAATATTTTTAATTATTTACAGTTATTTTATAATCAAAATAAAAATGCCAAAAACAAGCTAAATGATATTAACTTACAAAAAATATATTTTAAGAGAATTTTTTTAAGAGTTTAATAAAGATTCTTGGAGTTTTCTTTTTTTTAATTGTAATAAGTAACCTTTTTGAAGAATTGTCCTTTGTTGAAAAATTAAATTTAAATCCAGCATATCCTTTGTACCTTTCTGTTCTCAATGCTCCTTCAATTGTATTTGATATTCTTCCATTTATTTTTTTAATATCTACACAATTTTTTTTTATTAACTTGGCCGAAAAAGATGAATTTAGCATATTTAAGTTGAACGGATTAACTAATTTTAAAATTTTGAATATAATCTCAATTTTTTCATTTGTTTTTGGGGTAATTGCGATTTTATTTTTTTATACATTATCTTCTAGTCTCAAAAACTATTATTTAGAAATTAAGAATAATTTAACAACTGATAAGAAATATCTAGCTGTTATTACCGATAATGGTTTATGGATCAAAGATGAAATTAATGGGATAATCAGTATTACTAATGCAGATAAAATTAATAACAATTTTTTAAACGATGTTTCAATTGTCCAATTTGATAAAGATTATAATTTAATAAAAACTATTATTAGTAAAAAAATAAATATTGAGAACAAAGAGTGGATGATCGAAGAAGCAACTATAAATCAAAATAATAGTAAACAAATTGTAAAAAATTTAAAAATTAATAGTAATTTTAATGAGAAAAAAATTAATAACCTATTTTCAAACTTATCATCATTCTCTTTTTGGGAATTAGAAAAGATTAAAAGAGATTATCAAGCACTTGGCTATTCAACAAGAGAAGTAATGGTCTATAAAAATAAAATGTATTCTGTTCCAATCTATTTAGCTATTATGACGCTACTATCAGGTATTATAATGTTTAATTCAAAATATAAAAAAAGTAAGACAATAAACATTATTATAGGTATATTCATATCGGTTCTAATTTATTATGTGAGTTACTTTTCTAATTTATTAGGTACTAATAATAAGATACCAATAATTCTATCAATATGGCTACCTTTAACAATAATAGGTTTGTTTTGTTTGATAGGATTGGTGAGGGTGAATGATAAATAAATTAAATTTCTTTTTTATAATTTTTTTCCTAAGTTTGATTTTTGTTAAATCAATTATTGCTGAGGAACTTTTTTTTGATAGTCCTGAAATATTAGTTCTTGAAAATGGAGATTTATTAAAATCTCCAAAAGGTGGAAAGGTAACAACAGATAATGATATTATAATATACGCTGATAAATTTGAGTACGATAAAATATTGTCTATATTGACAGCAACAGGAAATGTAGAGGTTTTTGATAATAATAATAATACTGAAACAAAAGCAAAAAAAGTTATTTATAATAAAAATGAGGAAATACTAACAGCAACAGGAAATGTAAATATTTTAGATAAAGTTAACAATATAGATTTGGATGCAGAAAAAACAGTTTATTTTAAAAAAGAAGATACTTTTAATGCATATGACAATGTAATAATAAACGATAAAACTAACCAAATAACTTTAGAAACTAACGAAATTATTTATGAAAGAAAAAAAGATAAGATTAAATCTGTAAATAAAACTAAAATATTTGTTAAAAACGAATACTTTATAGAAACAAGCGATATTACTTTTTTAGTCCAAGATAATCACATATTTTCAAATAATTTTACTAAACTTAAAGATAAAAATGAGAACATATATAGTGCTGAAAATTTTAGATATTATTTAGATGAGAAGATATTTAGAGGAGAGAATTTATATATTTTAACTGAAACGCAAGATAAATACTACTTTGAAGATGGTATAGTTAATTTAATTTCTGAGGAAATTGTAGGAAAAGACTTAGAAGCTTACTTTAAGAAACAATTTGCAAGTGCTGACTCTGGTCTTGGACCAAATGAACCTAGGTTAAAAGGAAATTCTGGATTTTCTAACGAAAATAAAACAATAGTAAATAAAGCCGCTTTCACTACATGTAAAATTAGAAACGACAAATGTCCACCTTGGGTTATTGAAGCTAAAGAAATTGAACATGATAAGAAAAAAAAAATTATTTATTATAAAAACGCATGGCTTAAATTATATAATGTTCCTGTTCTATATTATCCTAGATTTTTTCATCCAGATCCAACTGTAAAAAGACAGTCGGGATTTCTTAAACCTAGTACAAGTCGTTCAGAGGAACTTGGATCTTCTATTTATTTGCCATACTTTTATGTATTATCTGATAGTCAAGATTTAACTTTTAAACCTAGATTTTTTGACGACGATAAAAGTATTCTACAAACAGAATTTAGAGATGTATCAAAAAATTCAGAAACAATAGCTGATATTAGTTATTCAAGTGGTCACAAATCTAGTGGAACAGATGGAAGTAGAGGTCACCTATTTGCTAAATCAAATGTTAATTTTGATACGAGTTACTATGATGAAAGTAGATTAGATATTAATTTTGAAAAAACTACAAATGATACATATTTAAAACTATTTCAACTTGAGTCGCCTCTTTTAATTAATAGAGATTTGAGTACAACAAAAACTCAATTGAAATTTTCTGCAAATAAACAAGATTTAGATATAATTTCTTCAATTTCAATGTTTGAAAGATTAAGTGGCCCAAATAGTGATAGATACGAATATATATTGCCAGATTTTAGTATTAACAAAACAATTGATACCGCTGATTACCCTGGATTTTTAGAATTTTACTCGAGTGGTTCACATAACATATTTGAAACAAATAAGTCCGAGACTAGATTAATTAATGATTTAAATTATTCATCAGAATCACAAATATTAAATAATGGAATTAAGAATGACTTTAATATTCTTTTTAAAAATACAAATTCATTAGGAAAAAATTCCTCAAATTTTGAAACTTCTCTGGGCCAGGACTTTCTTACTACATTTCTTTACAAAACATCGTTTCCATTAAAAAAGGATGGTATCTCAATTAATGATTATCTAACACCAAAAGCTATATTTAGATACAGCCCGCATGGAATGAATAAGATAACTAACGCAGGATTAGATATAGGAAAAATCTTTGCACATAATAGGATTGGAAGCGCAGATACTTTTGAAAGTGGTAAATCATTAACGTTAGGATTTGAATATAATAAAGAAAAAAAAGCAGATCGATTTAAAATTTTAAGTGCAGAATTAGGGAGTATTTATAGATTAAGTGCGGAAGAAAATTTGGGCTCTGATAATTCGATGAATAAGAAAAAATCTGATATTGTGGGAAAAATTAATATTGAGCCCATTGAAGAAAACTATGTAAATTATAATTTTGCAATGAGTGATGATTTAAATACATTTAATTCACATTCGTTGACACTTAAAACATCAGTAAATAATTTTGTTACTAAATGGGATTATATAGAAAATTTTGTTGGAACAAATACAATTCATAAAATAGGATTTGATGGTAGCTATGAGTTTGATAATTCTAATAAAATAGGTTTTTCATCAAGTAGAAATGAAAATATAAATTTTACAGAATATTATGATGCATATTATCAGTATCAGAATGATTGTTTAACAGCTAGAGTTGCTTACAATAAATCTTTTTATACAGACAGAGATATGAAGCCCTCTGAAACATTATTTTTATCGTTAACCATTGTTCCTCTCGGAGGATATGATAGTAAAAATTTACTTGGAGGATACTGATGTTTAAAATAATCACAGTGCTTTTATTTTTGCTTATTTTTGAAAACAAAATGTTGCACTCATCAGAAAATTTTATAGTTTTAAAAGTAAATAACAACATTATCACGAAAATTGATGTTGAAAATGAATATAGATATTTAATAGCTTTAAATAGTAATCTGGAAAAATTAGATAAAGAAAAACTTTATACATTATCTAAAGAGTCTATTTTAAGAGAAAAAATAAAGAAAGATGAAATAGAAAAATACATAGGTC
>CABYUS010000018.1 GCA_902522225.1 uncultured Pelagibacteraceae bacterium | reverse complement strand
TCTAGTGCCAATCCAATGTTTAGCTGATTTAATGCCAACAATAAATTAAACCCTAATCCTTTTGCACCTATGAAAGCAGAAATTACCGCCATAGAAAAACAAACCATGATTACTTGATTTACTCCAATTAGAATGTCTCTTCTTGCGGTTGGAATTAAAACTTTAAACATCAATTGCCAATTATTACAGCCACTCATTCTACCAGCTTCAATAACTTCTGGAGGTACTGCTCTTAAACCTAACAAAGTTAATAATATCATTGGAGGTACAGCTACAATCATTGTTATAATTACTGCTGCATGATCACCAACACCGAAAAGAACTAGCGCAGGGACAAGTACTGCATATTGAGGCATTGTCTGCATAACTAAAAGAATTGGATATAATGCTTTTTCAACACGTTTGCTTTTAAAAGCAGCTATTCCTAAACTTAAACCAAAAACAAATGAAAGAGGTGCTGCAACTAATATAAAAGAGAGTGTTTGCATAGATGGTTTCCATTGACCAAATATAGAAATATAAACCATAGCTAAACCAGCAAACAAAGCTAAACCTTTACCGCTTAACTTATACGCAAGTATTGCTGAACCAGCGGCAACAATAGTCCAAGGTAAACCTGGTAGTTCTGCCCATGGATTTGCATCTATCCAATCCCAGCTTGTAAATGCAACTATAGTTTCTAACCCTCCTAATAAAACTTCTCTAATGAGCTCTATAAGAAAAGTCATAAATGAAGTTAAAGTTCTTGTTATTTGTAAAACTAGAGGTCGAGTTTTGAATTCTTGGGTATCTTCGTTCCAAAATTCCATTGGCATCCAGTCGTTCATTAAGAAAAATAATGAATCGTTTATCCATATAGGTAGCCATCCTAATAATGGAGGCAATCGCCAAAAGACATCAAATGCATAATACCGCCACTCTTTTCCGAGGAAAATAAATGTACTTTGATTTGGATCTTTAATAAATTCAGCTTGACCTCTGATAAATTTATAGGTTTCAGGAACTTCTACTGCGAAGCATAAAGCAAAAAATATAATTAATAAAAACAACCACTGAAATAATTTTGGATATTTTTTTAGATATTCCATAATTAATTAATTATTTTTTCTTCCACCAAAAACTGTGTTAATTATTTTTTCGGAATTAATTGAACCTACAATTTTATTATTATCATCTATTACCGCTACTATTTTTTGTTGTGAAAGTATTTTTTGAGCTACATTTTCTATTATCTCATCTTTTGAAACTTTTAAATCACTTAGATTATCATTAGAAGGAGCGTCCATCACATCTTTAATTAATAAGACTTTTTCTCTTGGTACTTCTTCAGTAAACTTCCTTACATATTCAGTAGCTGGATTTAAAACTATATTTGCAGGTGTATCTAACTGCTCAATTATTCCATCTTTCATTATTGCAATACGATCAGCAAGTTTTAAAGCTTCATCAAAATCATGAGTAATAAACATTATAGTTTTTTGTAATTTTTCTTGTAGTCTTAAAAACTCATCCTGCATTTCTTTTCTTATTAATGGATCTAATGCTGAAAAAGGCTCATCCAAAAACCAAATATCTGGTTCAACCGCTAAAGATCTAGCAATACCTACTCTTTGTTGTTGACCTCCTGAAAGCTCTCTAGGAAAATAATTTTCTCTTCCATTTAATCCAACTAATTTTACCATATCCATTGCTTTACTAATACTATCTTCTGTTTTTATTCCTTTGACTTGAAGTGGAAAAGCAATATTTTCAACAACTGTTTTATGGGGCAGTAAAGCAAAACTTTGAAATACCATTCCCATCTTGTTCCTTCTGAGATCAATTAATTCTTTATTTTTTAATTCTAATAAATCTTGCCCTTCAATAAAAATTTTTCCACCAGTCGCATCTGTTAATCTAGAGATGCATCTTAATAAAGTTGACTTACCTGATCCAGATAAACCCATTACAACTAACATCTCTCCTTTTGAAACTTCAAATGAAGCATTATTAACTCCTACGATACATCCATTATCTTGAAAAGTTTTTGCATCTACATTGCCGTTAGACTCTTCGAGCATTTTTTTGGCATTTTCTCCAAAAATTTTATAAACAGCTTCACATTTAATTACTGGCTCAGACATAATATATAATTAAGTTATATGAAATTAAGATAAAATAAAATCTATATAATTTGTTCTTTTCCTTTCCTTAAAAATTTTTAATGAAATAAACTCTAGTATCAATACCTGTACTCAAAAAACTTAGAGCTTCGCCACTAACCGTAATTGTTTCGTCAACACCAACATTTTTTCCACTTACGACAAAACCTGCAAAACATTTATTTTTTTCTTTATCCCATTTAACAAATGTTTCTGTAATTTTGTTTCCATTTATTGTGTAAATTTCATGAGCTCTATAATTAAGAAAATTTGCACCCATTATTGCACGTTGAGGAATAAGTTTAGTTGCATTACAAACTGCTTCATAAAGTTCCTCTGTTAATTTAAAATTCTCAGTTCCATCAAAGGAAACTAAAACACCCGAGGGGAGACTTGATATTAATTTATTTAGCTTTCTTTCTTGAATTATTCTCTCTTCTTCTGCTTTCATTTTAGCAACTAATTCATCGCCTTCTCCAAATATATTATTTAAAATAAAAAAAGTTAAAAATATAAATGCGATTATTGAAATAAGACCACCAAACTGTTTGATTGGTTCAGGTAATCCTTTAAGTTTAGTTAAATAATTTTCATTAGACATTATTCTTGCAACTTTCCATTTTTCCAAATACCAGTTTTTTGATTTCCATCAGACCAAGTAAAAGTTCCTTTGCCATTCATAAAACCATTGACCCACTCACCTTCGTAAGTTGAGCCGTCTGGAAAATTTAAAGTTCCAACGCCATTCCATAAACTATTTTTAAATTCTCCCCTATAAATATAGCCATTAGGCCATGTTTCAGTTCCTTGACCATGTTTTTTAGTGCCAACCCATTCCCCTTCATAAGTTGTTTTATCTGTATAGACCCATTTACCATAACCATTCTCACAATTTCCTTCTTTACAACCTGTGCTTCTCGCCAAAGCAGAAGATATAATTATTAAACTGAGAATTATTGCTATTACATATTTTTTCATTTTCATATTTTACATTAATTAACTAAAAAAAAAATCAGACATTTTCCTGTATTTTTCGGCATGTATAAAAAGAAATATATTTTTCGGAATTTTCACTTTCAATATTTCTTGTAATTTCATGTAATAATTCTCCTGTCTTTCTATCTATGATAGCTGACTCTGAATAATTATTATCCTGATCAATTGCTTTAAATAAAACTACATCTTTATTAACTACTTTAACATTTAACTTTTCTGAGCTTGAAAGAAGAGATGATAATCCACTTATTGATAGTTTATCTGGTTGCGATGACTCAATCTCAAATTTATCTAGAACTTTTTTTTCTAGATCTTTTGCAAAAAAAGTTTGATAATTGTATTCTGAATTCTTAATTATTTTTTTATCTAATTCACATTTAAAACTAAGATTTATATTCTCTTGGATATTAATATCTTTTGAAAATGATAAGTTAAAAAATAATAAACTTATGAGAATATAAAAAAAATATTTTATTATTAGGTCTTTTAGTTTTTTCATTTGTATAAATTATTTAAACTCTAAAAAAAAATCCCCCCCAACATTGTTGGGGGAGACTAATCAGTATATTTAGCTTTTTTACCTTACTTAGTAAAAGCCTGCCAAACACTCTTGTTGTCGGCTAACCATTTTTTTGCTGCATCTTCGTGAGTCATTTTATCAACATCAACTAAAGCGGCCATTGCTCCAATTTGACTTGTAGAGAACGACATCTTTTTAAATGTTCCAGCTGCCTTTGGATGAGTTTTTGGAAAATCCTCATTCACAGCTTTTTTCAAATAACCATCTGGTGAACCACATTTTCCATCACCACCATCTTCTGGTCTGCAACCTGCTGTATATGGAGGAAAGTCAATAAAAGTAAATCCAGCACCGTCTGTAAAGTTTGGTGTCCAGTTAAATATTATTGTACCTCTTCCCTCTTTTTCAGCTGCTGCTAACTCTGCCCAAAGTGCATCCGCACTACCAGCAAACTTAACCCACCATAGATTACCTAAACCTAAAGCATCAACCCTTTGAGGTATTAAATCTCCATGCCAAGTTTGTGGACCCTCTAGCATTCTTCCTTTTCCATCAGGTGAATCGGGTGTTGTAAAGTTTTTAGCACAGTCTGGATTTTTTAAAGCTGTCCAGTCTGGTAAACCTGGGCACAATCCTTTTTCTGTAACCCAATTCGGATAACCCATATCCTCAAGAGTTCTAGCTTCGTGATCTCCCCAGTCTAATAAACCACCTTTATCAAGTGCTGTAGTAAATGATTTACCAAAAGCAGATTCCCACACCTCGTGAGATATAGTTACATCACCAATTCTAATTGATTCATAAACTGCTTGAGAATCAGCATTTACATATTTTACATTATTTCCCATGCTTTCAAAAATTCCACCAATAACGTAAGCCATAACAATTTGGCTTGACCAATTGTGTGTTGGGATAACAATAGGTTTTTTACTATCTGCAGAATTCGCAACACCAGCAAATGAAGCCAGCGTAATAATTGTAGCAGATATTAAAGTTATTATTTTTCTCATTTATGTCCCCTTTCTTAATATTAAGAATTTAATTATCCAATGAATTAGTTCTATAGTCAACTATGAAGGAATGTGTTACGCTCAAAATCAACAATGAAGCTTACTAGTTTTGATATAAAAGAACCGGGTTTAAATATTTTACCACCAGGAGTTGAAAGATATATTGTGAATGGTGGTGGTTTAACTGGCATTCAAATTTTGCCAGATGATGAAATAGAAATTATTAATGATGAAGGAAATCAAATATGTGAAATTTCTGTTTTTGATAAAGATGGAAATTCAAATCTACAAATTTTAAATTTAAAAGAGAAAAAAGATACTTCAGAGATTATAAAAATTCTTTCAAAAAAAAATGAGAGCTCTTTGACAGCAAATTATCAATTAAAGAAAAGAAATATAAAAATAAATAAATCTAAATCAGCAGTAGTTTTTAATAAAGATACAGTTCCAGGTGAAAAGATTAAGTTAAATTCAAAAGACAAATGCTATTGTATTTTTTCTGCCCCAGGACCGGATATGAAAATTCATGAACAAAATCCTAATACTGATTTAACTATATTTGTAAGAAGAGCAGAAATAAAAAAGGATAAAGAATATTCTGTAATTCCTGATCCTATGTTTGATCCATTGTACGAAGAAAATATTGATCGTAAAACTGCAATTTCATTTCAAGTTAAAGAAGGTGATTATATTCAAATCATTACACCAACTGGAAGACAATGTTCAGATTTTGTTGCTTTTGACACATCAAAATTAGACAAAAGGATTGAAAAAGGTCTTGATTGGCAAACTACTAGAACTTTCATGGGAAACACTTTTCCTGGTCCTGGTTTATTTTCAAAATTTTACGATACTGATCATGAGCCATTGGTGGAAGTTGTTCGAGATACAGTGGGCAGACATGATACTTTTAACTTAGCATGTACTTCTAAGTATTATGAAGACGCTGGATATTTTGGTCACCCAAATTGTTCTGATAATCTTAATCAAACTATGGAAAAATTTGGAGTAGAAAAGAAAAAAGGATGGCATGCGATTAACCTCTTTTTCAATACCTCAGCTGGTGGATTAAATTCAGTATTATCTGATGAATCGTTTGCAAGACCAGGTGATTATGTATTGTTTAGAGCTCTTAAAGATTTAACCTGTGGAACAACTGCATGTCCAAGTGATATAGATCCTTGTAATTCATGGAATCCTACTGATATTTTTGTTAGAACTTATGATAAAAAAAAAGAATTTACAAAATCATTTGCATATAGAATGAAAGCAGACTCTGAAAAAAAACTAACAAGAAATACTGGATTTTACGAAAGAACATCTAAGCTCACACGAAATTATGTGGATGCAAGAGGATTTTGGTTGCCTAATGATTATACAAAACATGGAATAATAAATGAATATTCTGCATGTCGTGAAAAGGCTGTAGTAATTGATTTATCTTCGTTGAGAAAGTTTGAGATTCTTGGCCCGGATGCTGAAGAATTGATGAACTACACCTTAACTAGAAATATAAAAAAACTTTCGGTTGGACAAGTAGTTTATTCTTCAATGTGTTATGAAAATGGAACTATGTTTGATGATGGTACACTTTTTAAATTAAGCGATCATGGTTTTAGATGGATTTGTGGAGATGAATACGCAGGTGAATGGCTCAAAGAACAAGCAAAAAAGAAAAATTATAAAGTTTTAATTAAAAATTCTACTGATCAGATTAGTAATATTTCATTGCAAGGGCCCAATAGTAGAAAAATTTTAGAAAAATTTATTTTTACATCCCCAGCTCAACCAAGCATATCTGAGTTACAATGGTTCAGATTTTCTATTTGTAGAATTGAAGATCTTAATGGAATACCTTTAATTATTTCAAGGACTGGTTACACAGGTGAATTAGGTTATGAAATTTGGTGTAATCCATCAGATGCTCCAAAAGTTTGGGATAAGGTTTTTGAAGCTGGCAAAGATGATGGTCTAATACCTGCAGGATTTGGTGCATTAGATTTGTTGAGAATAGAGGCTGGATTAATTCTTTATGGGAATGAATTTGATGGACAAGTTGATCCCTTTGAAGCTGGAGTAGGTTTTACTGTTCCACTTAAAACTAAAACGGATGATTTTGTGGGAAAAGAAAGTTTAAAGAAAAGAAAAGAAAACCCTCAAAAAAAACTTGTTGGTCTTGAGTTAATTAGTAAAGAAAATGCTAATCATGGAGATTGTGTTCATATAGGACGAGCACAAGTAGGTATAATTACAAGTGGATGTATTTCACCAGTGCTTAATAAAAATATTGCTCTCTGTAGAATTGATGTTGGTCATTCAAAAATAGGTACAGAAGTAGAAGTTGGAAAAATTGATGGTGAACAGAAAAGAATTACTGCAAAAATTGTTGAATTTCCTCATTTTGATCCAAAGAAATCTCGAGTAAGATCATAAAAATAAATGAATAAATCAACAAAAGATTTGCTTGAGTTTTGGGAGGAACAAATGAAACAATCCCATACCTCTAGTAATTATTTTTTTCGTAAATCTCCTTCTCACTATCATATGATGCTTCTGGTGATGACGGCATATAAATTAAAAGAAAACTTATCAGTTGAAGAGCTTAAAACTAAACTATTTAAAACTTCTCGACCAAAGTCAGCTCTTATTATTAACGAAGCGTGTGAGAAAAACTTTTTTTACTTAGAAAAAACAGCAAAAGACCAAAGGAAAAAGTTTATTAAACCAACACCATCTTTTATCAAAGAATTTAATAATTACCTCAATACCTTAAAAAACCTGAGTTTTTAGAACAACTTTTGGTTGCTTATAATTTTTATACATAAATAATATATATATAAAAAAATATATATTTTAGTCGCGAGAAAATTACTATTAAATAATGTCTTTGCCAACAAAAGCAAAAGTAGTTGTAATAGGTGGTGGTATCCATGGTTTAAGTACTGCATGGAAACTTTCCGAAACATATAAAAATTCAAATGATGTTGTGGTTTTAGAAAAGAAAGATACTGCAGCGGGTGCAAGTGGAATTGCATGTGGTGTTGTTAGAAATAATTATTTTCAACCGGCAATGAGAGAATTAATGGCTCACTCAGTTTCAGTTTGGGAAAGTGATCCAAAAGCATTTAAATATAATCCAGTGGGATATATGCAAATTTCACCAGAAGTTATGCATGAAGATGTTGCAAGTATATATGAACAGCAAAAAGCTATTGGTTACGAGTCTGTTTTTATAGAAGGTGAAAAAGATTGCATGAAGTATATGCATGGAATATTTGATGATTGGCAAGCAAAGGGTATCACTTCAGTTCTACACGAAAAAAAAGGTGGCTATGCATTTAATAAAGACTCAATTAAAGCTTTAGAAAGCAAAGCAAGTTCAAATGGTGTGAATGTTCATAAAGGGGTAAAAGTTACAGGATTTAAAAGAGGAAGCAATAGTAATGCAATTACAGGAGTTGTTACAGACAAGGGAACAATAGATTGTGATCAGGTTGTTATCGGAGCAGGACCGTGGGTTAGAGATTTTTGGAATATGCTGGAACTTCCTAAGACGACAGATATTAAAGGACAAGATGGAAAAATGCATGAAGTGGATATGTGGAAGTATTGGTTTTTACAAGAAGGTGTATTAGGAGTAGATGAAAATTATTTAAAAACTAACGAAGGTAAACAGCCTCCTGTTATTCATGTAGATACAGACGCACCTCTATACTCAGATAAAGATAAAAAATTATTAACTAATGAATTATGGGGAATATACTATAAACCTGATATTGAAGGTCTTGGTGTTCAAGGAGGAACGTCTCCTTATATAGTGCAAAAACATTTTGATAAAGTTAATGTAGATCCGTATGGATTAGAGTCACCTGAATTTCAAACAACAGACAAGTTTGCTGATATATGGACTTCTGCTCTTGCTCATTGTCAAAAAAGATTTGAAGGAAAATCAAATCTATACAGAAAAGGTCCATCAGGAGGATTAGGTTGTTTAACTCCAGACTCTTTTCCAATCTTTGATAGATTTTTTGAAAATGTTTATATGATTGCTGACGCAAATCATGGTTATAAAATGATAGGTGTTGGTCATTTAGTTGCACAAGAAATTTTAGGACAAGAAAGTGAACTGTTAAAACCATTTAGATTCAATCGATACGCGAAAGGGCAATTACACCCCACTTCGAACAGTCCGTTTCCTTGGAGTTAATTAATCTAAGTAGACAGACTAATTTTTTTCAGTTAACTTTTTTAAAGTAAAAATACAAAGGGGAAATATGACTGATCTTGAAAAACATGTTAACCAGCCAGGACGAGCCAAGTTAGTAAAACAAGTAAGAGCAAAAATTAACGAATTAAAAATTGAATACATTTTCTTTCAATTTATATCTGTAACAGGAAGAGTTGTTGGAAAAGGAATACCTGCAGACCACTGGGAAAGAACTTGTGAAAAAGGTTTTCAATTAGTCTATGGAGCAACTGCAAACTTATTTACAGATCGTCATGGGAATTACATTGGGTACGGTCCTGAGGCAAAAGAATTGGTTGGTATACCTGATCCAGAAACATTTTGCCAACTTCCTTGGGATAAAAAAGTAGCAAGAGTGTTTGTAACTTGTTTCAGAAATAGAGAAGAAAGAGATAATCCAGGCGCTCATTTAACTTCAGATTGCCGAGGAAATCTAAGAATTCACGCACAAGAATTTAAGAAAAAACATGGTTACCAACTAAGAGTTGGAACAGAACCAGAAATGATGTGGCTAACTAAAAATGAAGATGGCACTCCAACTGGAAAAGGTTTTTCTAAACCCTATTGCTATCATATAGATCAATTTGAATCATTAAGACCTGTATTTATGAAAGTTATGGAATATGCCAGGGCTATGGGTTTTGATATGATTCAAGGTGATCATGAAGATGCCCCAGGCCAACTAGAGTTAAACTGGATGTATGATGATGTTTTAAGAAATGCAGATAGATTATCAACCTACAGACAGATTTGTGCACAAGTTGCAAGAGAGTTTAATTTGATAGCTTGCTTTATGACAAAACCATTTATGGGTGTATCCGCAAGTGGTTGTCATACAAACATGTCATTGTGGACAGGTGGAAAAGATAAAATAAATAAATTAGGTCATAAATCTTTACCGGCTATGGATGAAGTATTTAGCTATGTTGAAGGTGGAAAAAATACTTTTATGCCTGATACAAAAGATGTTCAATTACCAGGTAAGGTTGGTTTGAAAGCTATTGGTGGAGTAATGAAACATTTAGGTGCTTTAACTGCAATTGGATCTTCAACAGTAAATTCATATAGAAGATTATGGGATCAAGGTTTTTGGGCACCTGTTTATGCAGACTGGGGATACCAAAATAGAACTTGCGGATTAAGAGTTTCAGCGCCTGGAAGATTTGAATATCGTTCAGTAGATTCTATGCATAATCCATATTTGATGGGTTCTGGACTATTAAAATGTTTTGATGATGGAATAACAAATAAAATTGATCCTGGAAAACCTGAATCTAGAAGTATGTATGAAGCTCAAGCTGCTGGAAAAGAGGTAAAAAAACTACCTTTAAGTCTTGGTCAAGCTTTAGATAGATTAGCAGAAGATGAGGTTATTAAATCAGCTATGCCAGATGAAATGTATAAAGTTTTTCATTGGTATAAAAATGATGAATGGGAAAGGTTTTTAGGGGCAACGACACAATGGGATCTGGATACTTATTTAGATTGTCTACCGTAACCTAAAATTAAAAAGGAGATAAAATTACATGTGCGGAATTGCTGGATTAATTCACAGAGGTAAATCATCAAATGTTGGTAGTGAGCTGCAAGGTATGTTGCAAGCTTTAAAGCACAGAGGAGAAGATTCGACTGGATACGCTCTTTACGGTGATACTGATGGAAAAAATTTTATCATGCGTTTTAAAGTTGGAGAGAACGTAGGTGAAGGAAGTTCGTCAATAATGGAAGATGTTTCTGTATACGATGAAAGAAAAAAAATTGTCGATCAGCACATAGCAGAAATTGGAGCAAAAGTTATCAAAGAAGAAAGAATACTTCCCTACTCTTTAAGATATGAAATTGAGTATGAAGCAAATGATTTATTAGACTTTTCTCAAAAAGTAGAAAGTATTCCCGGTGTTGAAATTCTTTCTATGGGAAAATCTCTTGAAGTAATTAAAGATTTAGGAAATGCAAAAGTAGTATGTGATAGATACAATTTAGATAAACTTGTTGGCACACATGCAATTGGACATGCAAGAATGGCTACAGAATCTGGAGTAGATATAAAATCAGCTCACCCCTTTTGGGGATATCCGTTTAGCGATGTATCTGTGGTTCATAACGGACAACTGACAAATTATTGGAATAATAGAAGAATGCTGGAAAACAAAGGAATGAGATTTATGTCAGAGTGCGATTCTGAATTAATTGCTGTGTATTTAGCAGAAAAAATGAGAAACGGAGCAACTCTAGAAGAAGGTATGAAAGAATCTCTTACAGGTCTCGATGGTGTTTTTACATACTTTGTAGCTACCAAAGATTCTTTGGGGATGGCGAAAGATACAATGGCTGCAAAACCACTGGTGCTTTATGAGTCAGACGATCTTGTTGCAATGGGTTCAGAGGAAATAGCTATTAGATCTGTACTGCCGCAAGAAATAGATACCTATGACCCTTTTGATGGAATGGTAAAAGTATGGCAAATTTAAAAACGCAAGAAAAAACAAAAGCACAGTCAATGGGTCTCCACACTGAGACTTTAACTGGAAAGACACAGCAAAAATTTTTTAATCCAGATGAAGCAGAAAATTTCTTTTACTGGGGCACTCATGATGTGGATTTCAATAAAAGAACAGAGTTAGATGTTAAAGAGATGGATTGTATAACAGCTAATAAAGAAATTGATAATTTAATGAGTCAGGGCTTTGGAACAATAGTAATCAAAAACCCACAGGGTAAGCATAGTTTAGGAGTAGGTATACTTAACAAATTAAATTTAATATTTGAAGGTAGCTTAGGATATTTTGGAGTTGGATCGATTGATGGACCAGTAGTGAGAATAAATGGAAGAGTCGGATGGTCTTGTGCAGAAAATATGATGGCTGGAAAAGTGGTTATTGAAAAAAATGCTGGATCTTGTTTTGGCGCAGCAATAAGAGGTGGTGATTTAATTTGTAAAGGAAGCGTCGGTGCAAGAACTGGAATAGACCAAAAAGGAGGAACTATAATTATTGGAGGTGATGCGGGTGCTTTTACTGGATTTATGATGCAAAGAGGAAGAATTATAATCCTGGGCGATGTTGGAATAAACCTCGGTGACTCTATGTATGATGGAACTTTATATATTGGGGGGAAAATTGGATCTTTTGGAAGTGATGCGGTTGAGTCTCCTATGACAAAAAGTGACATAGATTGGATTGAAAGAAAACTTAAGGTGGCTGAAATTGGTCAGGGTTTTGATATTTCAAAAATAACTAAGGTAGTTTCAGGTAAAAAACTCTGGAACTATGATGCATTAGAGCCTACAGAAAAAAAAGGAGCAATATAAATGGCAAAAAAAAATGGTAAATCTAAAACTAAATCCAAGTCAAAAGCTAAACCTAATGAAAATGAAAAAAGCAACTTTTCGAAAAGAAATAAAAGTTTACTAGGGTATAATTCAATATTTACTCCTGAGGTCATGGACGATATTCACATCAAAGCAGAACTCGGTCGATATAGAATGCGAGGAATGGCATTAATGAAAAAAATTCCAACCTTTGATGATTTGGTTTTTTTACCAGGAACTTTAACAAGATTTGTTATCGAAGGTTACAGAGAGAAATGTGAGACAAAAACTATAATTGGTCCAAGATGTGAAAATCCAATAAATTTAGATATACCTGTTTATATAACTGGAATGAGTTTTGGTGCATTATCATATGAAGCAAAAACTGCTTTAGCTAGAGGAGCTACTATGGCTGGATCTGCCACATGCTCTGGTGAAGGAGGAATGATACCTGATGAAAGAAGATATTCTGAAAAATGGTTTTATCAATGTATTCAATCAAGATATGGATTTAATCCACATCATGCGCAACTAGCTGATGGAATAGAAGTATTTATAGGACAAGGACAAAAGGTCGGAATGGGTGGACACCTTATGGGTCAAAAAGTAACTGATCAAGTGGCAGAGATGAGATCACTACCCGCTGGTATAGATCAAAGATCACCAGCAAGACATCCTGATTGGTTAGGTCCAGATGATTTAGCTTTAAAAGTTCAAGAATTAAGAGAATTAACTAAGAATAAAGTTCCAATTCAATTAAAATTAGGTGCTGCAAAAGTTTATGATGATGTTCGTATGGCTGCAAAATGTGATCCCGACTCTATATATTTAGATGGAATGGAAGGATCTACAGGAGCTGGTCCACACATAGCTGCTGCAAATACAGGAATTCCAGGTATCGCAGCAATAAGAGAAGCAAGAAGAGCAATAGATGATGTAGGTAAAACTGGAAAAGTAACTCTTATCTATGCTGGTGGAGTTAGAGATGGAGCTGATATGGCGAAGGCACTAGCTTTAGGAGCTGATGCAATTGCAATTGGAACAGGTGCAATGGTTGCATTAAACTGCAATAAAGAAATTCCAGAATCTGATTTTGAAAAAGAAATGGGTGTTCCAGCAGGTCACTGTTATCACTGTCACACAGGCAGATGTCCGGTGGGTGTTGCAACTCAGGATCCAAAATTAAGAAAAAGACTTAATCCAGATGCTGCAGCTTTAAGAGTTTATAATTATCTACATGCAATGACTTTAGAAGCACAATTGCTAGCTAGAGCCTGTGGTAAAACAAATATACATTCTCTAGAACCCGAGGATATGGCAGCATTAACAATGGAAGCTTCTGCATTAGCGAAAGTACCTTTGTCTGGAACAAATCATACTGTAGGAGTTGATGATTTTCATAAAATCTAAGATTTATTATGGCAAAAAAGAAAAAAAATAAAAATAAAAAAACCAAAGGTCAGTTAGGAAAAAAAAAAGAAACTGCTAGAGAAAAAATGATAGGTCAATCTATTGGTTATAGATATGACGTAAACCTACTTCCAGACTACAAAAGAATTACTCCTTTCTTAAAAAAATATGTAGAAGCTATGGGTTGGGATGATTTAAATTGGTTGGAAGATGTTCATATGGGATATGAAGATGATAGACCAGCTGTTTTTGATAGAAATGCAAACGGCTGGGTCACAATTCCAAAAAAAATAAAACTACCAAACAATCAACAAGATAGAGACATGATTGCTAGGGAGTTATTAGTTAAATTTCAAATGTCTCCAAATCATCCATTAGTTGATCTAAAAAAAGCATACCTTAAATTTTAGACTCATAAAAATTTCATCTACCATAGGTTGTTAAAATTTTTAAATTCCTTGTAGTTCAAAGGTTATTTATCATTGTACTCAGTTGTGATTTTAATAAGATTATAATGCTTGTTTAAACAAATGGAGGTTAGATATGACTGACGAACTAAGTGCATTGACAACCATATTTACAGAGTTTTACTACTGGATAACTGTAGTATTAATGTTTCTAATCCATGTGGGATTCTGTATGTATGAAGTGGGAGCTTCTCGATACAAACATCACCAACACACTTTAATGAAAAACACAATGCTGATACCATTGGTAACAGTCACTTGGTTTTTATTTGGTTGGTGGATATATTGGGCATTTCCTACGGGACCTGGCATTGCACCTTCGATAATGAACGGAAGTGCAGCTTTAATAACTGATGAATCCGCGTTTAGTGCTGCGTGGTATGTGCCAACTAGTGACTTGATGGCAGTGAACTTAAATGATCACATTAGTGGAGTATTTTGGGCTGCGTTTTTATTATTTTCATGGACAGCAGCGTCTATTGTTTCGGGTGCAATAATTGAAAGAATAACAACATTTGCATTTGGAATTTTAGCGATTGCTATAGGATCGGTATTCTGGACTATAGATGCCGCATGGGGATGGCACTTTGATGGATGGATGTTAAAAATACTCGGATACCATGACGCTTATGCTTCAGGTGTAATTCACGCTATTGCTGGCGGTTTTGCGCTTGGTGTTTTATGTGTATTAGGTCCAAGAATTGGAAAATTTTCATCTAGTGGTGAACCTAGAAATATAGGACCAAGAAATCCTTGGTTAGTAACAATTGGATTATTTCTAATTTATACTGGTTTTTGGGGATTTTATGCTGCATGTAACATACCAATTTATGATGTTGGAAACGAGGGAGATTATGCTTTAGGAAAAGTATTTTTCACCGCAACTAACATCTATTTAACGCCTACAACATTGAGTGGTATAACATTTAACTTTTTGATGTCGCTTTCTGGAGGATTATTAGCTGGATATGTAATTGCTAAAGGTGATCCTTTCTGGACTTATTCTAGTGGACTTGCTGGAGTAATTTGTGCATCTGCAGGTAATGACTTATATCATCCAATTCAAGCAATGATCATAGGTATGATCGGTGTAGTTATTGCCTATAAAATGCATTACTGGGTTGAACGTAAGTTCAAAATTGACGATGCAGTAGGAGCAGTAGCTGTTCACGGTTATGCTGGATTTGTTGGTCTTATTATTTGTGGATTTGTTCTAAATGGTTATCCATCATCAGGTTATAGTGTTGGAGCTATGTGGGACGGATCAACTTATGCATCAATAAATCCATTGGGACAATTCCTTGGAGCAATAATTATGTTTTTTGTTTTAGGTATGTTCCCGGGATATGTCATAGCTAAAGTACTTAACGGTATGGGTAAATTAAGAATACCTCGTGAAGTAGAATTGGCTGGTCTTGATTATGAAATAATGGAAGCTGCTAAAGAAGATGAAAAAGCAGTAGCTTCAGCTAGTAGGTAAGGAGGAAATATATGGCTACAGTTACAAATTGGATCGAGCACTTAAGTGCTGATGAACCAGCTGGTGCTGTTTATCCAGGTGTAGGAACTGAAGGTATTTTAGTTCTTATAGCCTTTGTTATTTGGATTGGCTGGACAGTTATTTCAGCAAAACAGGAAAGTGACGAGCTTAATAAGCTTGCCAGAAGGAAACCTGGACCAAATGACTGGAAGAACAATGTCACAGATGGTTAGGTAAAAATTAAGGGCGCACTTTTATGTGCGCCCTTTTTTAATTTATGTCAGAAAAAAAAACTGATCTTCAAGAAAACAAAACACCCAGCAAAATGGCAAGAATTGCATGGCCTAAATCAATTTACGGTGTAATTGCCGCAATTATCATAATTGTGTTCGGTAATATTATTTATTATAAAGATTTCTTATTATCTTTATTCAGAAATTAATATTATGTGTGGAATTGTTGGAATTTTTTTAAAAAATAAAAAGTTTGAAAAATCTCTTGGGAAATTTCTTTCGGAGATGCTAAATAATATGTCCTCAAGAGGTCCTGACAGTGCTGGATTTGCAATTTACAATGATGAAAAAAATAACAAATTTAAATATTCATTATGCTTAAATAATCAAGATTTTAATTCTTTCAAAAAGCAGGTAAAAAAAAAAATAAAAGATGCAAAAGTAGTTAAAATTTCAGACCATGTAATTTTAAAAACTAAAGAAAAACCCACAAAATTACTAGATATTATAAACAAAAATTTTAATGAAATATCCATAGTT
>CABYUS010000017.1 GCA_902522225.1 uncultured Pelagibacteraceae bacterium | reverse complement strand
CTGATTTTTTTTTAATTTTTATAAGATTTTCTCGCGCTTTAGTAATATCATCAAAGCCCATATATCCAAATGGTGTTGCAGGGCTCGCAATTAAGCTACAACCAGCTGATGCAAGAGATAATGCGGCATTCATTAAATGAGGCTCTATTTCAGTTATACTCTTAATGCTATAATCAAATCCAGGAGGATCTAAAAAAGTTTGTTGAATATTAATTTTGCCTTGTGTAATCATCCTAAATTCATCTGGTGCAGGATCTAACCAACTAGGTGCAGATATGAAGCCAATAGCGTTGTGATTTTTTCTCATATTTTTATCTTTTACTCCTGAGAAATCAGTCTAACTAAATAAAAGCTTATTGACTAGATTTATATTTCAAAATATATAAATAGAATGATTGATGCTCCATTAGATTTACCATGCGGAGCAACTTTAAAAAATCGAATTGTTAAATCAGGTCTTTCTGAAGCCTTAGGAGATACTAAAAATAATCCAACTGAAGCGCTAATATCAATTTTTAGAAGATGGAGCCAAGGTGGAGCAGGTCTCCTAATAACTGGAAATATACTGATAGATAGATGGCATCTTGAGCATGCAGGAAATTTTGTTTTAGATAGGTCAACAGACATGAACAAAACTTCTGAACTTACAAAAGCAGCTAAATCTGGTGGCTCTTTAGTGTTAGCTCAACTCTCACATGCAGGACGACAAACACCCAAGGCAATAAATCCAGACCCTTTATCAATTTCAAATCTAAAATTAGATTTAGAAGGATATGGCCAACCAAGGATGGCTTCAGATAAAGATTTTTCAGAATTAATCGAAAAATTTTCTACTTCGGCAAAACTTGCTCAAGAATGCGGTTTTGATGGTGTAGAAATTCATGCTGCACATGGATATTTATTAAGCTCTTCATTATCTCCTAGAATTAATAATCGTAAAGATAAGTGGGGTGGATCTTTCGAAAATAGGGCAAGATTACTTCAGCTTATTTTGCAAAAGGTTAGAGAAGCTGTAGGAAATAATTTCATTCTTGCAGTGAAAATAAATTCATCTGATTTTCAAAAAGGAGGTTTAGAAATTTCTGATAGTGTAAAAATTGCAAATTTAATAGAAAAAGAAAATATAGATTTTATTGAGGTTTCAGGAGGTAACTTTGAAGCTCCGGAGGCTTATCAATATGTCTCATTAAAAGAAAGCACAAAGAGTAGAGAGGCTTATTTTTTAGATGCAGCTAAAAATATCAAAGCATCTGTTAGTATACCTATAATGGTTACTGGTGGCTTTAGATCAATATCTGTTATGGAGGATGCTTTAACATCCTCATCAACAGATTTAATTGGAATAGGTAGACCTTTTGTAATTGATCCTTCCTTTCCATATAAACTTTTGAATGGAGATATATCAGTATTACCGGCAGTAGAAAGAAATTTTCCACCTGCACAAGATATTCCTAAAGGAGCGGTTCTGAATTGGTTCTGTGACCAACTTGCTTTACAGGGAAAAACAGGCAAAGGAGATATAAACATTCCACTTATAGATGGACATGAAAGATATATTAAACAGAGTGATGAAGCAACTCACAGCTTAATTTCTTTTAGGAATGATAGTAAATAGCTAGCTAGGATTTTTTTTCAAAAACTCAATATACTTTAATACTTCATCAAATTTTTCATCCTCAATATCCTTATAACTATTTTGGAATTTATCTTTAATGCATAAGGCTATATGAGCATATGGGTTTCTTCCTTTAGGATGATTAGGATGGTCTGGAAGAGATCCTTGCAAATGATCTCCCGTCTGTTGAATTATTTTCCACAACTTACTAGCATTTTCTTTATTCATTTATTCTTAAATATTATACTATAATTCGATATAAATAAATTATGTCTCATGTCTTTAAAATTGGAATAGCAGCACAAAATAATAAAGAAATAAAAGAAGTTAATCATATTGATGTAATTGCAAATAAAGGAGTAGTAGGGGATAGACATTTTAGAGAATTTAATGATCCCTATAATCAATTATCACTAATAGAATCAGAAAACATAGATCAATACAATATTTCTTATGGACTAAATATTCCTTATGTGAATTTTAGAAGAAATATAGTTACTAAAGGAATTCAGTTAAATGAATTAGTTGGAAAAACTTTCTTAATTGGAAGTGTCAAGGTAGAAGGTATGGATTTATGTAGACCTTGTAGACACTTAACTGAGGTTCTAAATCAAGATAATATTTTAAAAGAATTCTTGAGAAAAGGTGGACTTAGGTGCCAGATATTAAGCACTTCTAAAATAAAAATAAATGATGAGATTAAAGTTTAATTCTTTTTATTTTTTTCTTTTTTTAACTTTCGCTTTTCCTTTAATGAAAGTTTAGGTTTTTTCATTACACTCGCATCTTTAAACGATTTACCACTATACCTTTTTGACATAAATTATTTTACCAAATAATGTTATTATTGTCTAATTAGCAGGCTTTTCTTCAACTACTGTTGGATTATCCAAAGTTTCAGGTGTGGTAGGATCAAGCTCTAAGCCAACTGGTGTTATAGTTTGTGGTAGTGGCGTATAAGATGACTCTGGATTATCAACCGTTTCTCTTATTCTAGATCTATATATTCCAAAGGTAGCAATTAAAAGATTAGTTATTATTAAAAAAATAAAAAATCCATTTAAATTAATCGACTCCATAAAAATTGCTCCAATAATTGGACCTGTTATAGCACCAACACCAAATACAATTTGTAAACCTCCGCCTGCAGCAACAAATTTTTCTTTAGGAACATAATCATTTGTATGTGCTAAATTTTGAGAAAATAAAGGTAAACTAAAACAAGAATACAAACCTATAAAAATAATAAAAACTATTTTTGATGCATCAAATTCACTTGCCCAATATAGATTTTGCTCTGGTGAGTTAGATGAAATGATACAAAATAATGCAAATATTGAAGATAAAAGAGTAGAAATAATTATAATTTTTCTCCTATCATAATTATCTGACAGATAACCAATAGGACCTTGAGCTAAAGCTCCTGATAAAACTGCAACAGTTAAGATTATTGATGTTTCAAATAAAGAATAGTTAGCGGCAGTAGCATAAACTGATAATAATGAGAGAAAACCCGCATGCATTGCTCCAGTAAAAAACGAACTAACAAAGCCTAAAGGTGAAATTTTATATAACTCTTTAAGACTTAATGTACTAATTTTTTTAAATTTTGGTGCTGGTCTTTTAGTCAAAAGTATTGGCACAAGTGAAACAGACATTAAAATTGAAACTAAAATAAACGGTCCATAATTTTCTGGGCTATCTATGTTTAATAACAACATTCCAATTGCTAAACCAACCCAAAGAACTACCATATATGTTGATAATAATTGGCCTCTATTTTTATTTGTTGCTCTATCGTTCAACCAGCTCTCTGAAACTATATAACAACTAACTAATGATACACCTGTTATAAACCTACTTATAGTCCACATAATTGGATCTACAAAAGTTACAGCTATTAAAATACTTAAAGATGCTAAAGATGCAAATGCTGCAAATACCCTAATATGTCCTACTTTTGAAATAAGTATTGGAGTTGTATGGGAACCAAAAAAATATCCAACAAAATAACCAGACATGAATATACCAGTTGTTAAAGTGCTGAAATTTTCAATTACAGATCTAATGCCCATCAGGTTATTTTGCAAACCTTGAGCAATCATTATTATTCCAATGCCCGTAAATAATGCCCAGGATTTTCTTATTTCTTTTTGCATATTTGGTTAACTATTCCTTAGTAGAAAATATGCAAGTAAATATTTTGTATTTATGTTTTTTTTAAGGCTAAAAATGAATGGACCCCGATCGTCATGATTATGACTGCGCCACCAATGATTGTTTCAATAGACGGCTGTTCTTTAATTACCATCCATACCCAGATTGGTCCAATAATAGTCTCTAAAAGGAAAAAGAGATTAACTTCAGCAGCTGTAATAAATCTTGGTGCTATAGTTATTAAAACAAAAGGGATTGCAACACACATAACTCCCATCAATGGTATTATAAAAATGTCATTATCCACTAAAGCTATACTGTCTATGAAAAATAAAGCAAAAATAGCCACAAAAAGCTTACCTATAACAGCGGCAGGTACTAAGTTTCTTTGTTTAGCGTATCTCACAATTATTGCATTAAGAGCAAGCCCTAAAGCAGTAACAATTCCGAACATGTCACCATAAAAATTTCCGATTCTAACTGAGTCGTAAAATATGAAGACAACCGATATAAATGTAATGAAAATAGCTACTAGTGTTTTTTTATCTGGGTTCTCCTTCAAGAAAATTGCACTCAAAATTGCAGACAGCATAGGTGCCATTGCAACCATGATTAGTGTATTTGCAACATTTGTATTTTGTATAGATAATATAAAAGTAATATTGGTTGCAGTAAAAGTTATAGCATAAAAAATTCCTGCAAAACCCATTGCTATCACCAAATTAATGAATTTAGATTTATAGATAATTATTAGACTTAACAATACAACAACAAATGGTATTGCTCCTCTGTAAAATAGCAAACCCCAAGTATCAATATTACTTAATCTTATTAATAAAGAGTCAGGAGTAATAAACATTACTCCAATAAATGCTAATAAAGATCCTTTTTTTTGATCAGATAGATTTTTCATATTGTAGAAAGCTTTCAATTGAATTTATTTCATAGATTTTATCAGAACAAACCTTGTTTCTACAAACAATAATAAAATCTTCTTTAGTACTTTTCTCATATACAAAAGAAGCTCTACTAAAATATTTTTTTAAAAGAATTTTGATTATTTCATTAAACTTTTCATTATTTCCATGAAAAGTGAAAGATATATTTTCTTCTAAAAGATCTAAGCTTTTTATATAACTAAACATTTGTGTACTATTATAATTAATTAACGAATGAAAGGTTTTTTTTAGAATTTCTGTTTTATCTAACCAGTGATTTTCTTTTGTTATCAAATTCATTTTATTGCAAAGATTTAAAAAAACACTATTACCATTTGGAATATTGTTATCATTAATATCAATTGGATTAACAAATAAATCATTATCACCGATTTTATTTTTTTGGAGTAATTTATTTTTTTGATCAAAAAATAATTCCCAAGTTTCATTCATCTTCTCTATTAGGATATTTAGATATTTATCATTGCCTTCAATTTCATAGTACGACAATAGAGCTAGACAGTAATAAACATAATCTTCTAAAAACACGTCTACCTCATCATTTTTATTACAATGATAAATTTTATCTGAAGTTTTGTTATTAATTAGTTTTAAAGTATTTATAGTTTTTTCTTTTAGATCTTTATCATCAAGAACAATAGATGCTTGAAAATTTGAATATATCCAAAACGAATTTAAATCTAATTGAGCTTTGTCATCAAAAAAAAGGTTTATTTCTCTCATTTCTTTTTAAAAGTAATTTTTTTTCAATCTCTTCTATAATATGAAATTCTTCTTTATTTAGTTGAAAGTTCTCTTTTTCAATTAAAATATTTTTACTTTCAAAATTTCCCTCTTTAGTGATTTCATATTTTTTTTCAAATATTGAATAGCTCTCTTTTAAAATTTCTTTAATTTCATCGTATCCCCAAGTATAAAATAAACCCTCTATCCCATCGCTATCTGCATCGTATGCAGAACCTAATAAATTATCCTTATTTTTGAATTCTAAATTTATGAATGATATAGTTTGTTTTAATTTATCTTTATAATAGTCATTCTTAGTTGAATTATAAAATTTAGATAACAAATCTACGTATTGGATATTGTCGTAAAGCATTTTTTCAAAGTGGGGGATTATCCAATCTTTATCCACTGTGTATCTAGATATTCCACCCCCTAACTGATCATAAATACCTCTCGAAGATATTTTTTTAAGTAACAATTCTACTGCATCTAAATAAATTTTATTATTTGTTTTTAAATAAAAATAAAATATTGCATCAAACATATAGAATTGTGGAAACTTTGGTGCTCCTTTAAAACCACCATTTTCTTTATCTAAATATTGAATTATTCTTTCGACAAATGGTTCGAGAGGTTGATTTAATACTGATGTTTTCCTATTTAATTCATCAAAAACAGATTTCATTTGATCAACTTGTGATATTATTTTCTCACGATTTTTTTCGTAGACATCTGAAACATTTTCTAAAACACTTTTAAAGTTAGGTCTTCCATGTATTTCTTTAGGTGGAAAATAAGTGCCACCAGTAAAAGGAACTCCATTTTCATCTAAGAACATTGACAAGGGCCATCCTCCTTGTGCTCCAGTAAGTATAGATAAACTTCTCTGAAATACATAATCTAGATCAGGTCGTTCTTCTCTATCAACTTTAATATTAATGAATTTTTCATTCATAATTTTTGCAGTTTCATTATCTTCAAAACTTTCGTGAGCCATTACGTGACACCAATGACAACTCGCATAACCCACGCTTAAAAAAAATAGGTTTTTGACTTTTTTTTGCTATTTCTAAAGTTTTTTTATTCCAAGGCTGCCAGTAAACAGGGTTGCTTTCATGTTGTTTTAAATATGGACTATTTGAATATTTTAATAAATTTTCCACTTATGAAGTGTATGGTTTTCTAGAAAATATTTTTTGGACATAAGGTCTAAAGCTTTCAATATTTAAAGATTTGAAATTTGGATCAAATGAATTTTGATCCCATTTTTCACAAAAATTAATTGTGTCTAAAAAATACTTATGTCCTTTGTATTTATCTCTTTGATTTCTATTACCACCCAAATGGTGGGCGTAATAGTACATTTGAAATTCACCATGTTTTTCAATAATCCAATGTATTTTTTCTGACACATATGGTTTTAAAACTGCAGCTGCATATTCAGAATGATTGAGTGGAGCTAACTCATCTCCAATATCATGAAATAGAGCAGCAACAATCATTTCATCATCCGCTTTATCATTTAATGCTCTTGTTGCGGTTTGTAATGAGTGTTCTAATCTTGTTACTCTATAGCCCTCTAATGTGTCATCAAGAGTAGACATAAACTTTAGCAATCTCTCACCAGTGTTTTCTGCAAATTTTTTTTCATGTTTGTCAAGCAACAGATAATCATCTTTAGAACCTTTTTTCATTTCTGTAAACTTTACTTGACTCATTTTTAATTATTAGATGTTACACTTAATAATGATAATTGAGTAATTTTATTATCTCCAAGTTTATCAATAGGTTTTATTGGATAATCCCCTGTAAAATAATGGTCTGTTAACTGAGGATATGCGTCATTTCTTTTGTCAAAACCTATGGCTTTATACATTCCATCAACTGATAAAAATTTAAGTGATTTTGCACTTATATATTTACATATCTCGTCAACTGTTTTATTCGCAGCAAGTAGCTCCTTCTTTGTAGGTGTATCAACACCATAAAAATCTGGATACTTTATTTCAGGTGATGCGATTCTAACATGCACTTCTTTTGCTCCCGCATCATAGAGCATTTTAACAATTTTATAGCAAGTTGTTCCTCTTACAAGCGAGTCATCAATCAAAATAATTTTTTTATTTTTAATGGATGATTGATTTGCATTAAGTTTTAATTTAACACCTAAGCTTCTTATCTTTTGACTTGGCTCTATAAAAGTTCTCCCTACATAATGATTTCGAATAAGACCTAAGTCAAAATCTATTCCAACATGTTTACTATAACCAATTGCTGCAGCATTTCCCGAGTCCGGCACTGGCACCACAACATCAGCATCTTCATGAGTCTCTTTTGCAAGTTCTATTCCTAAATTTTTTCTATATTCATATGCAGTTTTACCGTTGAGCAAACTATCTGGTCTTGAAAAATAAATATATTCAAAGACACATGGTCTAGCTTTTCTCTCAGGAAATGGTTTAACACTTTTTAATTCATTATTGTCAATATAGACTACTTCCCCATTTTCAACTTCTCTCACAAATTTTGCACCAATAATATCTAACGAACATGTTTCAGAGGCTAGTACGTATGAATTTTTTAATTTACCTATCACAAGTTGCCTTATTCCATGGGGATCTCTAACTCCAATTAATACATTTTGTGCTAACATTACTAGAGAATAACCACCCTGTATTTGAAAAATAGCGTCTATAACTTTATCAATAATATTTCCCCTATTAGATTTTGCAATTAGTTTAACAATTGTTTCAGTATCTGACGTAGTATAGAAGATGGCTCCTTCTTCTACCATTTTTTGTCTAATAGTAATTGCATTTGTTATATTTCCGTTATGTGAAACACCAATTCCACCTGCATTTGTGTCAGCAAAAAAAAGGCTGAATATTTCTTAGTGCAGTCCCACCAGTTGTACTATATCTATTATGTCCTATGGCATAATTTCCTTTTAAAGTACTTAAAATTTTTTCATCATTAAAATTATCTCCAACTAGACCAAATTTCTTCTCTGAGTAATATTTTTCACCATCATAGGAAACTATTCCACAACCTTCCTGACCTCTATGTTGAAGTGCGTGCAGACCTAAAGCAGTTAAAGCAGATGCATCATCTGCATTACTAATACCAAATACACCACATTCTTCATGTAATTTAGGGTTATATATCTTTAATTTTTTCTTTAGATTTTTCGTAATCTTTTTCATTTGGAAAATTTTCTATTAGATAACTACTACCTTTTTCAATGTATGAAAAGGTAAATGATTCCTTATACTTAATTGGCCAATCTTCGTAGTATACAAATAGATTTATAGTTGCAAAAATACAAATTGAAATGATATATCCACGCAAGAAACCAAAAAAGAAACCAAAAAAGGAATCAAGTCTACCTAAACCAGTAAATTTAACAGCATTTTTTAAACCTTTATTCATCATTAGAATTATAAAAATAATTATTACAAATACAGATATACCTAAAACAATATCAAGGGCATATTCGTTTTCTATATAATCTTTGAAATATGGTTTTGCTTTTGGAAAAAAAAATAATGTTAAAACATAAGCCAATAACCATTTAGAAGCAGACAGTATACTTAATACAAAGCCTTTTTTTGAGCATTTTATAACTGATAAGATTGTAATAATTAAATAAATTATATCAATCAATGAAATTTTTTTTAACAGATCAATTAAATCTTCAGCCATTTATTTATTTCCAAATGGTTTAAAAACTATAATTAGTTTAGGCAAAAGAGTTAAAACTGAAATCATTGCAATAAACATTGCTAATCCTGTAAATATTCCAAAGTAAATTGTTGGAATAAAGTTAGAGAATACCAGTATAGAGAAACCAAATATAATTGTTATTGAAGTATTTAGTATTGCCACCCCTACGGTAGAGTGACATCTTTTTAAAGTTTTTTCATAATTATTATAATTTTTAAACTCTTCCTTAAACCTATAAATATAATGAATACTATTATCAACCGCGATACCTATTGTTATGGCTGCAATTGTAATAGTCATCATATCTAAAGGAATTGAAACAATTCCAATAATTCCCAAAATAAAAAAGGCCGCCATAAAATTTGGGATAACACCAATTAATGATAAAGATAAATTTTTAAATAAAATTAAGAACATTACAAATATTCCAATCATAACAAAACCTAAAGTAAGAATTTGTGATTTAAATAAACTTTGCAAAAGGTTATTAAAAAGCACAAGAACTCCAGCAATTTTAAACTCATCTTTTTTAAACTTTAATTTGTTTTCTAAATCATATTGAATTTTATTTAAAAGGTCATTTCTTCTCAAATTATCATTGGAATCTTTAATTCTTAAACTAATTCTAGCCTCATTATCTTTTATTGATATATATGGATCGACTATTTGCTTCTTAATTGTATCTGGTAATTTGCTATATAATATTCCCATTTCTAAGTTACCAAGTTTTTTATTATTATTAATTTTTTCAGCTATTTGGAGAATTGATGAAAAAGAAAGAACCTTTCCAACATGTTCTAAATTTTCTAAGTAAGAGTGTACATTTTGTATCTTATTGATTTTATTTTCTGTAAACCAATAATTACTATTATCTTGGTTTTCATCATCCCCCCAATTTTCAAATTCATCTTCACTTTCAAATTCTGCATCAATTTCATCGTTTTCTAGCTCATCATTTGGAAATTTTATTATTATTTCAAGAGGAGTTGTGCCCCCTAATTTTTGATCAATTAGTTTCATGCCCTTATAAATTTCTGTTTTTTTATTAAAATAGTTAATAAAACTATTTTCTACCTCAAGTTTCGAAATACCGATTACACTCACTATTACTACTATGATTGAAGAAACAAAAATAAGATTAGATTTTTTTAATGTAATATTACTTAAAAAATTTGTAAATGATGCTCCTGGCTCTCTATTAATCAAATTATCATTTTTGTTAAAAATACTTAAAAAAATTGGTAGCAAAGAAAAAGTTATTATAAATGATATTAAAAGACCAAAGGTCATCATCCACCCAAAATCAATTATTGGTTTTATCCCACTAAAAATTAAAGATAGGAAAGCACAGATGGTAGTTAATACTGTGTAAGCTATAGGCCAGAACATTTTTTTAGTTGTAAGTAATATTATTTCAGAATTAGACATATGATTATTTTCTTTAGATATATTGATATACCTAACGCTCATATGAATATTCATTGCCATAGTTAAAATTAACATCAATGCAATAAAGTTTGATGAAATTACTGTAACTTTCCATCCAATTATTCCAAGTAAGCCAGTCATAATTATCACAGCACAAAAACAACTTAATAACGGTATTATAATCCAAATTAAACTTCTGAAAACGAACCAGAGTGTTAATATTATAAATATAAATACTCCTACCCCAAACACCACAATATCCTTTTTTATAAATGATATCATGTCATCAGCAATCATAGGAACTCCTCCCAAATAAATATTTGGCTTACCATTTCCATTCTTATATTGATTAATAAGATTCCTTATTTCCTTAATATTTTCATGATTTTTTATTTTTTGATTTTCTTTAATTTTTTCACGCTCCTTATCACTAATACCATCTAGCTTAATAATATTTCCGGTATTTTTAATATTTACTATTATTGAGGAAACAGTTCCATCCTCACTAATTATAAAGTCTTTGAACACTGGGCTTCTCTTAATTTCAGCAAATCCTTTTTCTTTATCAATATTTTTATCTTTGAGTGTCTTATAATTTTTAAGCGTCTCTGTTATATTTTCATCAGAACTTTCTAATAATGGAATATCTAATATTGTAATGACGCTTTTTACCCAATTAAATTTTTCAATATCAGATTTAATATTTAACAGTTCATCAATTGAGTTATTGTCGGTAATGTTTTTTGTTGGTTCATATGTCAAAATTAAAAAATCGTTTGTTCCATATCTTTGTGTTATCTCTTTTAAGTATAAAAAATCAGGATCATTTTCCAAAAGAAGGGTATCTGATGAAGCATCTAATTTGAATTCCTTACTAAAGTATCCAAAGCTAAAAATACATAATATTAAAATTGAAAGTATTAGCTTTGGTTTTTCTAAAACTATATTTTGATATAAACGTTCAAACATTTAAATACAAAATAATATATATTTTAAATTAGCTATTTTGAATATCTTTAAATTTAGTAAACATTGGCTCAAATTCAAGCATAACATTTCCAGTAGGACCATGTCTTTGTTTATGTATCAATATTTCTGCTAAATTTGCGACTTCATTCATTTTTGCTTGCCATTCTGCATGCTCAACAGTTGCAGCTCTCGGTTCTTTATTTTCCAAATAATAAGCCTCTCTGTACACAAACATTACAACATCAGCATCTTGTTCGATTGATCCAGATTCACGCAAATCAGATAATTGAGGCTTTTTAACATCTCTTAATTCTACTGCTCTAGATAATTGAGATAAAGCTACTACTGGTACTGATAATTCTTTCGCTAATGCTTTAAGTCCTTGAGTTATTTCTGAAATTTCTTGAACTCTTCCATCGTATGAATTTGTTCCTCTCATAAGCTGAATATAATCAATTACAATCATATCAAGTCCTGATAATCTTTTAACACGTCTAGCTCTATTACTTAAAGCTGCAATTGTTATAGCTGGTGTTTCATCTATTAATAGAGGATATTCGGAAATATTTTTAGAGGCTTCGATAAATTTATCAAATTGCTCTTCCGATATTCTTCCTCTGCGAATATCATTTGATTTAATCCTGGATTGCTCTGCTAATATTCGAGTTGAAAGTTGTTCAGATGACATTTCAAGTGAAAAGAAAGCAATTGAAGATTTTATATCTTTTTCTTTTAAATGTTTAGCTGCATTAAATGCAATATTTGTTGCTAATGCAGTCTTACCCATTGCTGGTCTTCCAGCTATAATAATTAGATCTGATTTATGAAGCCCTCCTAATCTATCGTCGATATCTCTAAATCCTGTTGGAACACCTACAATACCCTCTTCATTTTTATATGCATTTGATGCCATCTCTATTGTTTGTTTAATAGCTTTATCAAATGTTATTATAGATGAACTTAACAATCCTTTTTCAGCAAGATCAAATAATAATTTTTCGGAGTCTTCAATAATACTTTGACCATTAATGTTTAGTTCTTTATTTTTTGCAGAATATATTGTTCCCTCTGAAATTTTAATTAACTCTCTTCTAACAAACATATCATAAATAATTTTTGCATATTCTATTGCTTGTCTTGAAGATGTGGAAAATTTTGTAATTTTAACTAAATATTCAGGAATATTAATTTCATCTTTTTCATTTTCAAAATAATTTTTAAGTGTAATAGGATTAGCTAACATACCTTTGAAAATGAGTGTCTCAATAGCATCAAATATTTTTCGATGCATAGGATCATAGAAATTTTTACCAACAATTATTGTGTGGATTTCATCAAAAATTTCATTTGAGATTAATATAGTTCCAATTACCGATTGTTCAGCCTCAATATTATTTGGAAGTTCAATATTTTCATTTCCAACAATATTTAGATTTTTTCTTAACACACTGAC
This sequence comes from uncultured Pelagibacteraceae bacterium, assembly GCA_902522225.1. Lineage (GTDB taxonomy): Bacteria > Pseudomonadota > Alphaproteobacteria > Pelagibacterales > Pelagibacteraceae > Pelagibacter. The sequence continues at coordinate 6,032 of CABYUS010000017.1, read as the reverse complement.
AAGCTATTAAATTCAGATTTTTAATCAATAATTAATTGACTTAAATATAGCTGGGGAAAAAATTGTATAAGATTAGTTTGTGTTATCAGAAGAGATTATTTTTAATTTTATAGTAGCGTCAATTTCTGAATGTAATTCAACTTTTGCAATAAAATCACCTAAAGATTTAATTTCTTGCTTTAGTTGTATATTTTGCGGTTTAATTTCAATATTAAGTTCGTGATTAATTTTTTTAGATATTTCTGAAGGTTTTACTGATCCATAAAGTTCATTGTTTTCAGTGCTCAGTTTTTCAATCTTAAATTCTTTCTCGTTAAGTTTTAGGAATATTTCTCTAGCAATTTTCTTTTTTTCTTCATCTTTTTCTTTAAGGTTATTTTTTATTTTTTCAACTTCTTTAATATTTTCTTTAGAAGCATAGATAGCTTTTTTGTTTGATATTAAAAAATTTCTTGCATATCCTCTTTTAACATCAATTATATCTCCAATGCTTCCTAATTTTTTTAGATTTTCTAATAATACTATTTTCATTAGATTAATGCTAAATTTCTCGCTCTTTTAATTGATAAAGAAAGTTCTCTTTGCTTTTTCTGACTTACAGAGGTTATTCTTGAAGGAAGAATTTTTCCATTTTCAGATATATATCTTTTTAGAAGTTTGATGTTTTTGTAATCTACTATTGGAGCTCCTTTACCTGACAAAGGACATTTTTTTTTAAATTTATATTTTTGTGGTTGAAATATACTTAATTTAGCAAAGTTACTTTGAGTATTTTTTTTATTATTATGTCTTTTTTTTTTATTCACTTTTTTTTTCTATATCTTTAGTCTCATTTTTAAAATAAGAAGTTTCAAGGTCAAACTTTTTTACTTTAATTGTCGCGTATCTCAGTAGATTTTTGTCTAGTTTTGCGTTTTTTTCTAATTCTTTAACAGTATTATTAGGTCCTTCAATTTTAAAATGAAGATAGTTTCCTTTTTTATTTTTTTTAATTAAATAAGATAAGTTTAAAAGTCCCCAGTTTTCAGTTTTTACAATTTTTCCGTTATTTTTCTCTATAATTTTTGCATATTTCTCAGTTATTTGCTCTAATTGCTTTGAGCCTATATCTTGTCTTGCTATGATTGTGTGTTCGTATAAATTCATTATTAAATAAAAATGAGGATATACTATTATAATTATTCAATTACAATACAAAAAAAACCTATACAAATTTATATAATTTAATGTTTTCTGTTATCTTTCCAGGCCAGGGATCCCAATCAGTAGGGATGGGTAAGGAATTGCTTCAGAATTATCAAGCTGTTAAAGAGTTATTTCAAGAAGCAGACGATAGTTTTAAATTTTCATTTAGTGATTTAGTTATTAATGGACCTAAGAATGAATTAGATAAAACTGAAAATACACAACCAGCAATTTTTTTAGTTGGATATTCAATTTTTAAATTACTAAAAAATGAATTTGGAATTGATTTAAATAAAGCAGAGTTTTTTGCGGGTCATTCATTGGGTGAGTATACTGCTTTATCATGCTCAGGTGCCATAAATTTTTTAGATACTTTGAATTTATTAAAAAAAAGAGGTAGAGCAATGCAATCAGCTTTACCTTTGGGGCAGGGAGGAATGTTAGCTGTCTTAGGAGCAAAAATAGAGATTGTAGAGGATATATTAAAAAATAACAATGGCAGGTATAATTGTTATATTGCTAATGATAATTCAAACTTACAGAGTGTAGTAAGTGGGAATACTAAAGATTTAGATTTGCTAGCAGATGATTTAAAAAAAAATTCTATCAAAAGCATTAAATTGTCAGTAAGTGCTCCATTTCACTGTAAGTATATGTACAAAGCAACTGAAATTATGCGAAATGAGATAATAAATCTTAATTTGAAGAAGCCATTAAACAAAATAGTTTCAAATGTGACTGGAAAAGAAGTGGAAAATATTATTGAAATTAAAAATTTACTTGTTGAACAGATAGAGTCTAGAGTAAGATGGAGAGAAAGTATTATTTATATGATAAATAAAAAAATTATAAAGTTTATAGAAATAGGACCAGGAAAAGTTTTGAATGGATTAATTAAAAGAATAGAAAAAAATGTTGATGTAGTTTCGATAAATGAAATAAAAGAAATGGAAGATCTAAAAAATAATGGATTTTTTTAAAAATAAAAAAATTTTAATCACAGGAGCTTCAGGAGGAATTGGTGAAGCAATAACAAACAAATTTTATGATTTAGATGCAAAAATTTGTGCAACTGGAACAAATCAAGATAAACTAAATTATCTTAAACAAAAGTTTGAAAAAATTAAAATTTTAAAATTTGATATTTCCAAGCATGACCATATTGAAGATTTTATTAACAATGTAAGCAATGAACTTGGAGATGGTATTGATATTTTAATAAATAATGCGGGAATTAATAAAGATAATTTAGCAATTAGAATGACTATTGATGAATGGAAAAAAGTAATAGATGTAAATTTAACTTCAACTTTTTTATTATCAAAATTTGCTATTAAAAAAATGTTAAAAAGTAAGTTTGGAAAAATTGTTAATATAACATCAGTTATTGGCCACACGGGTAATGTTGGCCAGTCTAATTATTCTGCATCAAAGTCAGGAATCATATCTATGTCAAAGAGCTTGTCTCATGAATACTCTAAAAAAAATATCACAATAAATTGCGTGTCTCCAGGATATATATCTACAAATATGACTGATGAAATTAGTGACAAGTGGAAAGAAATTATAATGTCAAAAATACCAATGAATAGGTTTGGACTGCCTATTGAAGTAGCAAATACTGTAAAATTCTTATGCTCTAGTGAGGCTGATTATATCACAGGAGAAACTATACATGTAAATGGAGGCATGTATATGTCTTGACAAAGTTGATTAATAATCTATTAACGATTTAATATAAAAATTTAATATGTCAGATAATATTTCAACAAAAGTGAAAAAAATAGTTGCAGATCATTTAGGAATAGAAGAACCGAAAGTTACGGATGAAGCTAGCTTTATTGATGATTTAGGCGCTGATAGCCTAGATACTGTAGAATTAGTTATGGCATTCGAAGAGGAATTTGGTTCGGAAATTTCAGATAGCGAAGCTGAAAAAATACTTACAGTAGGTGACGCTATTAAATTTATAGAAAGTAAAAGCAACTAAGTTTTTTAATGTCCTTAAGAAAAGATGGGATTATGATAGTGTTATCATCCCCATCAGGAGCAGGGAAAACTACATTAGTTAAACTTTTATCAAAAAATAAAAACAATTCCATTTCAGTATCTTACACCACAAGAAAACCTAGAGTCAGTGAAAAAAATAAAATTGATTACTTTTTTGTTAGCCAAAATAATTTTGAATCCTTAATAAAAAAAAATTCTTTATTAGAATACGCCAAAGTATTTAATAATTATTATGGGACATCAAAAAAAAAAGTAATTGGCAAACTTAAAAAGGGTAAGAATGTTTTATTTGATATTGATTGGCAAGGAACTGAAAAAATAAAGAAAAAAAAACTTAACTTTAATTTACTTACTATATTTATTTTACCACCTAGTAAAAAAATATTATTTAAAAGATTATCGAACAGAGACATGAAGGATAAATTAATTGTTGGAGAAAGAATGAAACAGTTTGAGAAAGATGTGCTGCATTGGAGAAAATATAATTATGTAGTAGTAAATAATAAATTAAGAAGTTGTTTTTTAAAAATTTCAAAAGTTATAGAATTAAAATTAAAAAACAAAAAAATTAATTTTAATAAAAATATAATTAGAGATCACGTTAAAAAATTAACTATCTGATTTATTTAAAATTTCAGCTAATTCAAAATAAATTTCTGGTTTTAAATTTTGAGGTCTGAGATTTGTATCAATATTTAATTTTTCTGCAATAATATTGCTATTAGGAAAAATTTTATTTAAAGGCTTTTTAATCATTTTGCGCCTTTGGTTAAAAAATATAGATGTAATTTCTTCTAATTTTTCTGGATTAGTAATTTTGATAAAGTTCTTTTTAGGAATCATCGATATTAAAGTGCTAGTGACTTTTGGTTTAGGATAAAAATCAGCTGACTCTATATCAAATTCTTTTTGAATTTTGAGCTTCCAATTTGCTATTATAGATAATCTACCATAATTTTTTTCATTTACATTTCCTAAAATTCTATCTGCAACTTCTTTTTGAAACATTAAGACTAATTTTTTTATATGAATGAAGTTATAATCATATAAAATCCAGTTTACGAGTATTTGTGTTGAAATATTATATGGTAAATTTCCAAAGATAACTAAATTTGTACAGTTTAGCCTATCTAATTTAAAATTTAAAACATCATCATTAATGACTTTGAGAGTATTATTAAACTTTTTTACCAGTAAATTACAAAGATTTTCATCTTTTTCAATTACAAATAAATTTCTTGAATTTTTTCTAATTAATTCTTTAGTTAAATTTCCTGTTCCTGGTCCAATTTCAACAATATTATCAATGTAATTTAAATTACCACAATCAACAATTTTTTCTATTATCTCAGGATTTATTAAAAAATTTTGTCCTAAACTTTTTTTTGGTTTAACTTTCATGCATTTCACTAAAAAAACTTAAAGACTTTTTTAAACTTAATTCATCTGATAATTTTTTTCCTAGCATTTCGTTGTTGGTACCATGGTCTGGAGAAATTCTTATGAAGTCTAAACCGGTTGTAATATTTATTGCATCAAATTCATATAGAGCTTTCATGGGTGTTAAAACTTGATCGTGATACATTCCTATTATCACATCATATTTCTTTATATTAGACGGTAAGAATGCTGTGTCTGCTGAAATTGGACCAAAAATTTTAATTTTTTTTCTTTTTAATAATTTTACAGAAGGAACAATTATATTTTTTTCTTCACTTAATAGAGATGTGGTTTCGCAGTGCGGGTTAAGTCCAGTAATAGCAAAACTTGGTTTTTTTTTAAGTTTTTTAACGAAGAAATTATTGATTATTTGAATTTTTTTAATAATTTTACTCTTTGTTATTTCTTTTGTAATATTCTTTAGAGGTATATGAGTTGTAATAGGAACTACAGATAGCTTTTTATTATAAATTAACATCACTTCATTTCCTTTTTTATTTGTTTTTTTCGAAATATATTCTGTAATTCCACTAAATTTTTTATTAAGAAAATGTTTTTTAGAAATTGGTCCATTTATAATACCATGACCAACTTTTTTTTTCATTAATTGCAGCCCTATATCAAAGCATTCTTTAATATATTTATTAGATTTATTCGATATTTTATCAAAAGTTTTGTTAAATTTAAATTCAACGTCAATTAAATTAATTTTCTTTTTGTATAATTGATTTAATAGAGTTTCATTCTTATCAATTAAATTAATTTCTATATTATATTTCATTTTTTTCATTTGATTTTTCATCATTCTTTCAGATCCTATGACAATTATTGGGTATTTATATTTTTTCAAAAAGTTAGATTTATAGATTTTAAAAAGTATTTCAAAAAAAATACTGTAAGGCTCTCCCGATATAATTATGATAGGTTTATTAATCACTTATAAAAGAATTTTTTTTTATTCTACTAAAATAAACCTGCGAAAATTTATCTAGTTGTTTATTAGTTTGGTATTGTATTGCTTTCTCAGTTTCTTTTTTAATATCAAAATTATTTTCTACTTTAACCATTTTCATTTCATTTAATTTTAATATCAGAAATCCACCTGGGACAATAATAGGATTTGTAAACTCACCTAAATTTAATTTTTTTAAATCATTGATTATATTTTTTGCAATTTGATCACCATCAATCCACCCTAATTTACCTCCAACTTTTGAACTATCAGAGATACTATAAATATTTGCTGTTGCTTCAAAACCTATATCTTGAATGTTTTTAAGAATTTCTTTTGCTTTGACCTCATAGTTTTCATCATTTTTGACTTCAAATAATATTTCAGAGAGCAAATAATTAGCAATATCTTTTTTTTGATTTTTTTTTATATTAATTCTTTGTTT
>CABYUS010000016.1 GCA_902522225.1 uncultured Pelagibacteraceae bacterium | reverse complement strand
CAATACCACTAAACATATTTGAAAAAAGGTACATTCAAATGGTAGATGAAAGTATGAAAAAAGATCGTGTCATTGGAATGATACAACCAAAAAAAACTTTTGTAGGTGAAATTCCAAATTTATATTCTGTTGGTTCTTTGGGTAAAATTACTAACTTTAAGGAAACTAAAGATGGGAGATATCTTATAACATTAGATGGAATATCTAGATTTAGAATTTCAAATGAAGTTGAAAATTCCAAACTTTATAGGGAATGTGAGGTTGGATATGACGAATTCAAAAGTGACTTATTAGTTAATAATAAAAAAGATGGAAACAATAATCTTGATAAAATTTTTAATGATTTAAAGTTATTATTTCAAAAACAAGGATATATGATTGATTGGGAAAATCTTAAAAATCAAAGTTTTGATAAAACTATTAATACAATATCTATGGCTTCGCCTTTTTCGCTTGAAGAAAAACAAGTTTTATTAGAAGCAAACGACTCTTTTCATCGTAAGGAAAAATTAGAACAAATACTTGTTACTTACCTTACAGATCATTCAAATATTACCACATTACAATAATTTAAAAATTTAAACCTCTGTCAGCTAATTTTTTAGTAACCTCATTAATAATCTTATTATTGTTAATTAAATTAAATAATTTTTTAGATACTTTTTGTTTAATAAAACTATCCTTTGAAAAAAAACTGTTTATGTAATCAATGCCTGAAGCAAAAACTATATTTTTATGTTTAACTTTCTTCTCAAACTCTTTAAAGATTTCCGAGTCTATTCTTAAGCCTAAATTTTTTCTTCTAATAATTATATTATTAATCTCTTCTATATCCCTTATCGTCATATTAAAACCTTGTCCAGCCAGAGGGTGAATTTGGTGGATAGATTCTCCAAATAATAAAATATTATTGTGAACATATTTCTTTTGAAGATTAAATTTAAGATTAAAACTTTTAACTTCCGAAAATGATAATATATTATAGCTATTGTTATAAAAATTGATCAAATCAATAATCTGTTTATTCGAATAGTTGCTACTTTCTATCATAGAAAAAACAATAGAAGTTGAGAAATTTGAGGTTGGTAAAAAAGCTAAGGGACCTTTTTTAGTAAATATTTGTAACGCTTTATTATTTTTAAGCTTTTTGTGTTTAATAGTTGTTACATAAGCTTTTCCTAAATAATGTTTTTGTATATTAGATTTCGAATAGTTTTTTGAAATTTGGTTATTTTTATCACAATTAAAAATTAAACTTGTATTGTTTTCACTAAGTATATTTTTATAAAAGTTTGTCTTTTTCTTAATTATTATTCGTTGAAATTTTTTATTTTTTTTAAGTTGTAAATTTAATAAATCATAAAGTTTATAATTCTTAATTATTGAAAATATTTCTTTTTTGTTATCCTTAAAGTTTAATATTTTTATTATTTGATTTTCCTCTTTTGCAATTTCAATATTTTCAATATCCCATAAATATTTACTACTTATTTTAAGAATCGATTCTTGAATAAATTCTAGATTTTTTTTTGAAATAGAAATAGTTCTAGTACGGTCAATCTTAACTGACTTTTTATCCAAATATAATTTAACATTTACGTTATTATTTATTAAACATTTGGCTAAAGCTAAACTAGTAACATTATCTCCTATTAAAATGGCATTCATATATAATTTTTAATTTTAACAATAAATATTAAATGATACAAAGCTATTAATTAGACTCAAAATAATGGAAATTAAAAAAATTTTTACTAAGTCAGGTCAATTTATTTATAATAGGTTTATTGAAGTTATTGGCATAACAATATCAATATTTTCAATACTTTTGTTCATTTCTTTATTAACTTATTCTCCAGAAGATCCTAATTTTATTATTTCAGAGGTTAGAGAAATAAATAATATTTTAGGAACGAAAGGAAGCTATGTATCTGATTTGTTTGTTCAAAGCATAGGCATGATATCAATCTTGGTTTCTTTTTCTTTTCTATTTACTGGAATAAATATTGTGAGAAATAAGAAAGTGATAATACTGCTACAAAATACTTTTTTTATAATAGCTTACATATTATTTGGCTCTCTGTTTCTTGCTCTATATTATCCTGATGCATTTAGATTTTCTATAAATGGAAATGGTGGTTTTGTAGGAAGTTACTTAAACGATAGTGCCATAATATTACTAGTTGAGATTAATAAAAAAATTTCATTTTACGTTTTAATTTTTTTAACTTTGTGTTTTTTTCTCATGAGCATTAACTTTAATATTAAAATGCTCTTAAATATTCTTAAAAAAATTAAATTTAAGAATACGAATCAAAGTAAAAATGAAGCATCCGAACAAAACGAATATATTAAAGAAATAAATCATGAAGATAATAAATTAGTTCAGGAAGATTTGCCTTTTGATAAAATCAAAACAGATAATAAAAATAAAAAAAAATATTTATTACCTCCAATTAAACTTTTGCTGGTATCAAACACAAAAAAAACTAACTTAAACGAACAAAATGAAAATGCAAAACCAGACTTTTTGGAAAAAATACTTTTAGATTTTGGTGTTCAAGGAAAAATAAAAAAAATAAGCCATGGTCCTGTGGTAACTTTAAACGAATTTGAGCCTGCTGCTGGTATAAAAGTTTCAAAAATAATTAACTTGTCAGAAGATATTGCAAGAAATACAAGTTCAGAATCTGCAAGAATTTCTACTATTCCAGGAAAAAATACAATTGGTATTGAAATACCTAAATCCTACAGAGAAAATGTTTATTTAAGTGAAATTATTTCTGATACTTCATTTGTAAAAAAAGAAATAAAATTACCTATTGCTTTAGGCAAAGATATTTCTGGCGCTCCAATTACAGGAGATTTAACATCAATGCCTCATTTACTTATAGCTGGAACTACTGGATCAGGTAAATCAGTTTGTATTAACACTATAATTTTATCATTACTTTACAAACACTCACCAGATAAATGCAAATTTATACTTATTGATCCAAAAATGTTAGAGCTATCAACCTATGAAGGCATACCACATTTATTGTGCCCTGTTATTACTCAACCAAAGAAAGCTGCTTCAGTTTTGGGGTGGGTGGTTAAAGAAATGGAAAATAGATATAGACTGATGACAAAAGAAGGTGTGAGAAATATTGATGGATACAACGCAAAACACTCCTTGGCTATGCCATATATAGTAGTAATTGTTGATGAAATGTCCGATTTAATGCTGGTTGCTGGAAAAGAAATTGAAAATTACATACAAAAATTGTCTCAAATGGCAAGAGCAGCTGGCATACATATAATTATGGCTACGCAAAGACCAAGTGTTGATGTAATTACTGGTACAATTAAAGCTAATTTTCCAACAAGAGTATCATTTCAAGTTACATCTAAAATTGATAGTAGAACTATTCTTGGTGAACAAGGTGCAGAACAACTACTTGGAAAAGGTGATATGCTTTATATGACGTCAGCAAATAAAATTATCAGGATACACGCACCATATGTTTCTGAGAATGAAATAGAAAAAGTAAATAATTTTTTAAGGTCTCAAGCTGAACCTGATTACATAGATGAAATTTTAAATTTTGCTGATGAAAAAGAAATATCGGAAAATACTTCAGATGAAAGTAGAGATGAATTGTACAATACCGCTCTTGAAATTATAAAATCTGAGGGTAAAGCATCAACGTCCTTTTTACAACGTAAACTACAAATAGGCTATAACAGAGCAGCAAGAATAATTGATATGATGGAAGAGAATGGAATAGTAAGTAAAGCTAATCATGTTGGGAAAAGAGAAGTTTTATAGAAATGGTAAAAAATATTTTTTTTTTTTTAATTTTTTTTTTCATAATTCATGAAACTAATGCATCGCAAAAAGATAACGTTATTAACAAACTTTTAAGTACAAATAGTTTAGTTTTCGACTTTAATCAAAAAATAGATGGAAATATAAATGAAGGATCATGTCAGCTTTTATATCCTAAAAAAATTTTTTGTGAATATAATGATAAATACAGAAAGATTATTGTTTCAAATGGAAAAGAATTAATTGTTAAAAATAAAAGTATTAATCAAATTTATAAATATGAACTAGAAAAAACACCTTTTAAAATTATATTAGATAAAAATTTTTTATTAGAAAAAATTAAATTTTCACAAATAATTGATTTAGAAAATAATAAAACTACTTTTTATATTAAGGAAAATAATCTCGATTTTAAAATTTTTTTTGACTCGAATAACTATAATATCCTTGGGTGGGAAACGATAGATGTTTACCAAAATACTGTCCAATTTGAAATCTTTAATCTTAAATTAAATACTGCTATATCAAAAAAAAAATTTAATATTAATTAATAATCAGGCTATTTTTTTTTCAAAAACTTCATTTAAATATATTTTCATACCACGTGCTAAATAATTTTTTAGAGCATTGGAATGATCAAGAGAGCACGTATGAACCCAAACTCTGTTAACATTAAAATGAAATGAACATTTAATAGCTTCTGTTAACATAAAACCTCCGAAGCCATTCTCAAAATATTCAGGCAGTATCCCAAAATAAGCTATCTCAATTTCTTTTTTGTTTTGATGATAAATTAGTTCAAAAAAACCAACAAAATCAGCATTTTTTTTAAGTATATAAGTGTGAACATTTTTATTATTTACGTATTTCATCCACTGATTATCTGTCCATATCAATCTATCTTTCCAACTATAGCTCTTACCTATTTGTTTATAAAAGAATTTATTGATTTGAAAATTCTCAGTTTCTAACTTTTCAATTTTGAGATCATTATGTGGTTTATTTTTTTCTTTTAAGAATTTTATTGATTTGATCTCTAAAAAATTTCTATAAATTCTTTTTTTCATTCAACCATTTTCCCAATTTTTTCCCCACCAAATAAATGAAAATGAAGATGGGGAACTTCTTGTCCTCCATGTTCATTAATATTTGATAATGCTCTATAGCCCTTGCCTACATCTTTAGAAATTCCTAATTTTTTTGCAACAATATTTATTCCTTTTATAAGTCCTACAATTTCTTCTTTAGATGCATTATTACTAAAATCATCAAGATCAATATATTTTCCTTTTGGTATAACTAGTGCATGAATTTTTTTTTGTGGGTTTATATCATGAAATGATAAAACAAATTCATCTTCATAAATTTTTTCACAAGGAATTTCATTTCTTAAGATCTTTGCAAAAATGTTCGAGTCGTCATAGCTCATTTTTCTAAAGCTTTTTTAACCGTTTCTCCCATCACAGATGGATTTTTTGAAATTGATACTCCATATTCTTTTAAAATTTCAACTTTTTCGGTTGCGCTCTCTCCATAAGCTGAAACAATTGCACCCGCATGTCCCATAACTCTTCCTTTGGGAGCTGTAAGTCCAGCAATATAAGCTATTACAGGTTTTTTCATATTTTCTTTAGCAAATTTTCCTGCATTAACTTCTTGAGGTCCACCAATTTCACCTATCATTAATACTGCATCTGTTTCATCATCTTCTTCAAATTTTTCTAAAATATCTCTAAATGAACTACCATTAATAGGATCTCCACCAATACCTACGCTGGTTGAAACGCCTATATTCAAATTTTTTAATTGTTGGGCTGCTTCATAACCCAAAGTGCCAGATCTTCCTATAATTCCTACTCTTCCCTCTTTATAAATATGTCCTGGCATTATGCCTAACATAGATTTTCCAGGGCTAATTACGCCAGCACAGTTTGGTCCAACTAAAGTCATTTTTTGAGATCTAAGATATCTTCTCATATATCTTTTTATTTTGATCATATCGTGTGACGGTATCCCGTCTGTAATAGCAACGCATGTTTTAATTCCCGCATCCGCTGCTTCCATTGCAGAGTCTGCAGCAAAAGCTGGGTGTACAAATAATATTGATGCAGACGCACCAGTATTTTTAACAGCATCCTTTACAGTGTTAAAAACTGGCAAGTTTAAATGTTTTTGACCACCTTTGCCTGGAGTCACGCCTCCAACAACATTCGATCCATATTTGATCATCTCCTCAGCATGAAAAGTTCCAAATTTACCAGTAAAGCCTTGGACAATTATTTTAGTAGATTTATCAATCAAAACTGACATTGTTAACCTAGCTCCTTTAACGCTTTAACTGCTTTGTTTGCTGCATCCTCTAAAGTTGATGCCTCAATATAATTTAAATTACTTTCTTTTAAGATTTTATTTCCTTTTTCTACATTTGTTCCAGCAAGTCTTATTACTAATGGCATATTAACTTCAATTTTTTGTAAAGCTTGCACTATTCCTTCGGCAACCCAATCACATCTATTAATTCCAGCAAATATGTTTACTAAAATTACTTTGACTTTTTTATCCATCATTATTAATCGAAAAGCTTTTACAATTTTTTCTGGCGTTGCTCCTCCACCTACATCTAAAAAATTTGCCGGTTCTCCACCTGCTAACTTAATCATATCCATAGATGCCATGGCTAAACCTGCACCGTTAATTATATTTCCTATATTTCCATCAAGGCTGACATAATTTAATCCTCTATCAGACGCATATACTTCACTTGGATTTTCTTGAGTTTTATCTCTAAGTTCAGAAACTTGATTTCGTCTAAATAAAGCATTGTTATCAAAACTCATTTTACAATCTAAAGCTAATACCTGTTCTTGCTCTGAAATTACCAATGGATTTACTTCAACCATTGTTGCATCAAGTTCGCTGAATGCTTTATAACATCCTCTTATTGCCTCAGCTGCTCTTGAAATTAATTTAGAATCTATTCCTAAACCAAAAGCAATTTCTCTAGCTTGAAATTCTTGCATACCCACAGCAGCTTCAATTTTTGATCTAATTATTGTTTCTGGTTTTTCTTGTGAGATTTCCTCAACACTCATTCCACCTTCTGTTGAAGCAACTACCATTATACATTCTGAGCTTCTATCAAATACCAGCCCCAAGTATAATTCTTTCTTAATATCAGTTGCTTCTTCAATATAAATTCTATTTATTATTTTTCCTTCAGGCCCAGTTTGATTGGTTACTAATTTTTTACCTAATAACTTATCCGTTGCCTGTGCAACCTCTAGAGTAGAATTACAAACTATTATTCCACCTGCTTTTCCTCTAGCACCTGAATGAACTTGTGCCTTTACAACCCACTTTGATCCACCAATTTCTCTTGCCTTGTTTTCTGCATCTTCTGGACTGTAAACAATTCCACCTCTTGGAATATTAACTCCAAAGTTCGATAATATTTTTTTTGCTTGGTATTCGTGGATATCCATAATTATATTTATTTATTATGGATTAACTTATCAATATTTACAATGTTTTCTGCCATCCTAGCTGATGCTGCATCTATCATTCTGCCATCAAGCTGAGCGGCCCCTTTGCCTTCCTTTGCTGCCTTTTCTAGCTCTTCTATAATTCTTTTTGCTTTATTTACCTCAGCCTCTGGGGGTGAGAATACTTTATTTGCTAAATCAATCTGAGATGGATGAATTGCCCACTTGCCTTCAATACCTATTGCAGCTGCTCTTTTTGCTGATGCAATATATGCATCTGGATCATTAAAATCTCCAAAAGGACCATCAATAGCTCTTAGCCCATAAGCTCTGCACGTCATAACTAGCTCTGATAAACCATGATGCCATTGATCTCCAGGATAATCAGGATTTAAACCTCCGATTACAACTGTACGTGCTCTTAAACTTGCAGCATAATCTGCAACCCCAAAATGTAAAGCTTCTAATCTTTCACTTGATGTTGCTATTTCTTTTATGTTTGACATTCCTAATGCAGTTTCAATTAAACATTCTATTCCAATTTTATTTTTAATTTTTTTATTTGTTTCTATTTGAGTTAGCATACAGTCAACCATATAAACATCACTGGCTGTACCAGCTTTTGGAACTAAAATCGTATCAATATTATTTCCCGCCTGCTCAACCAGTTCAACTAAATCACTATACATGTAATGAGTATCCAAACTATTTATTCTTACAGAAATTGTTTTTCCTTTTTCTCTCCAGTTAATTTCATTAAGAGCTTTAATTATATTTCCACGTGCAGTTATTTTGTCATTTGGGGAAACAGCATCTTCTAAATCTAAAAATACATAATCTGCATTTGAGTTTAGTGCTTTTTCAAACATTTTAGGAGACGATCCTGGTACAGCTAATTCACTTCTGTGTAATCTTGATCTTGCAGGTTTGTAATATTTATGACTCATTTTTTTCTTTTATTTAATTCTTGCATTACTTCTTCAATTTTTATTCCATTAGCCTCAAGATACATTATCAAATGATAAAAAACATCGGCGGCTTCATGAATTTTATTTGTATTTTTTTCTACAGCTTCTATTAATTCATTGATTTCTTCAAGAACTTTTTCTTTACTCAAAGACTTATCATTAAGAAGCTGATTGGTGTACGAGCCCTCAACAGGAGTTTTTTTTCTTTCTCTTGCAAGATTAAACAAGCTTTCGAGTGTACTTAGCATTCTAAATCCTAACAGGTATTCCTTTTGAGTCCAAATATTCTTTAGCTTCTTTGACTGAATATTTGCCATAGTGAAATATAGATGCTGCTAAAACCGCACTAGCATTGCCTAATTTAATGCCCTCAACTAAATGATCAAGATCACCAACTCCACCAGATGCTATTGTAGGTATGTTTACCATTGACGATATTTTAGACATTAGATCAATATCATAACCGACCTGGGTTCCGTCTCTATCCATTGAAGTAACTAACAACTCACCAGCACCACTCTCTTCCATCTTTTTGGCAAACTCTAGAACATCAATTCCAGTATTATTTCGCCCTCCATGAGTAAATACTTCCCATTTATTTTCATTTTTCTTGGCATCGATTGCAACGACAATGCATTGAGAACCAAATTTTTTTGAGCTTTGAACTATAACATCCACATTTTGAACAGCAGCTGTATTAATTGAAACTTTATCAGCACCACAGTTTAAAAGTTTGCTAATATCATCCACACTTCTCACTCCACCTCCCACGGTTAAAGGTACAAAACATTTTCTAGAAGTATTTTTAACAACTTCATAAATTGTATCTCTATTTTCATTTGAAGCAGTAATATCTAAAAAACAAATTTCATCTGCTCCACCATCGCTATAAATTTTTGCTTGCTCTACTGGATCACCTGCATCTTTTAAATCTACAAAATTAATCCCTTTTACCACTCTTCCATTTTTAACGTCTAAGCAGGGTATAATTCTATTTTTAAGCATCTATCTCTTTCGCGAGTTCATCTAATTTTATATCACCATCATATATAGCTTTGCCAACTATAATTCCTTCAATATTTTTATTATCTAATTCTTTTGCTTTTCTAATATCATCTATTGACGAAACACCTCCAGAAATAATTAAAGGACAGCTTGAAGTATTAGCTATGTTTTCTGTTTCTTCAAAATTGGGGCTTAACTTCATTCCATCTCTATTAATGTCTGTATAGATTAATCTGCTGGCACCATAATCATTTACATCTTTTAAGAACTCTAAAGTCTTTAAATTAGAGTTTTCTTTCCATCCAGAAACAGACAGATATCCATCTTTAGCATCTAAACCTAGTGCGATTTTATCTGGAAATTTTTGACAAGCTTCTTTTAAAAATTCTTTATTTTTTATTGCTGCACTACCTAAAATAACTTTTTCAACTCCTGCCTCTATATACTTTTGTATACTTTCAAAATTTCTTATACCTCCACCTATTTCAATTTTCAGGTCAAATTTACCAACAATTTCGGTAATTATATCAATATTAACTGTGTCTCCAGTTAATGCTCCATCTAAATCAACAATATGTAAATTTTTAAAGCCATGATCTTTATAATTTTTAGCTTGTTCAATTGGAGAAATTTTGTATTCGGTTTTGTTATTAAAGTCTCCTTTAATTAACCTCACGCATTTTTTATCTTTAATATCTATAGCTGGTAATATTTTCATTTTTTAAATTTTTCGTCTTTTTTTGGTTTCCTTAAAACAATACTATCTAAGTAAACCCTTTGATCAGGTAGACTTTCCCAATCAGAATTCCAATAACCTATGGTCCTATGTCTATAAATTCCCATTTTCATATATCCACCAGTGCAGGTATCAGCTAAGGTTTTTATGTTTTTGAGATCTGCAATTACCTGGTGGTTTTTATAAATTTTAACTCTACCTGTTTGGTCTAATTTCCATAACACATGAAATTTAAGATGGGTCCATTTACCTTTTAAATCTTCAATTTTGCCTATTATCACTGGTTCAGATGAGTATGCGGCCTTGCTAGCCCAACTGTAATATTGTTCTCCCTTATATTTAAAATCTTGAGCCCAGAAATGACAACAACTATGACACCCTTTGGCAATATTATCAGTATGCATTTGTCCAATAATTACGACAGCTTTCTTTTTTAAACTTTCATAGCTCTCATCAAAATAAACAGCATATTCATAAATATATTCTTTATTTTTCAGTTTCATATTACCTAGGTGAAGCTCTTGTCTGCTTCTATTTCCTTTTCCATCACATTGTATTTGTGTTGTTTTCGATTTTCCTTTTCCACATCCTGCATCTTCTCTGTTTACTGTAAACTGAATACTGGTCTTTCCCTCATAAACAGGAAATCCATCTGAAGCTTTTACCTCTTTAATTCTGTTAACTTTCTTTTCAGACATAGAAATAAACTGCTTTTTAAATCCTTTTATGTCTTTAAAATTAGTTTTGTGATTGTCTGATAAGGAAATATTAGTACTAAATAAAAATAGTATCACTGAGATTAGTAATTTTTTCATTTTTATAATTTTAAAAAATTATCAATTATTTTTAGACCAACTTTATCACTCTTTTCAGGGTGAAATTGTGTTCCAAATATATTTTCTTTCTCTGCAGCACACACAACATTCGTTGAATAATCAGTTGTTGCTGAAATCACTGCTTTATCTTCAGGTACAAACTCGTAACTGTGTACGAAGTACATGTGAGATTTATCGTCTATATCTTTAAAAATTTTACTGTCTTTTTTGATGTTAATTTCATTCCAACCAATGTGTGGGAGCTTAAATTTACCACTCTTGTTATCTATTTTTGATACTTTTCCAGAAATCCATCCCAAGCCTTTTGTCTCTATTTCCTCATAGCCAATATCTGCAAACATTTGAAGACCAACACAAATACCAAGAAGTGGTTTTTTATTTTCTATTACAAATTCATTTAAAGTATTTATCAAGCCATCGATATTATTTAGTCCATCTATACAGCTTTTAAAAGATCCCTGGCCAGGTAATACTACTTTATCACTATCCTTAATTGTAGATAAATCTGAGGCTACTTTAATATTTACTTTGTCCTTTGCAACTTCCTTAAAGGAATTAATTACAGAACTAATATTGCCTGATTTATAGTCAACAATAGTGACATTCATTAAATTTATAAAGAACCTTTTGTAGAAGGTATTGTGTTTTTATTTCTTGGATCCATTTCCAAAGCAGCTCTTAATGATCTAGCTAAACCTTTAAAACAAGACTCGATTATGTGGTGACTATTGTCTCCATATATATTTTCAACATGCAAAGTAATGCCAGCAGCCTGGGAAAATGCTTGGAACCATTCCTTAAACAGTTCGGTATCCATTTCTCCAAGTTTCTCAACTTTAAGTTTTACGTTCCAAATTAAATAAGGTCTATTTGATACATCTATAGCTACTCTTGTTAATGTCTCATCCATTGGTATTAACGCATGCGCATACCTTTTTATTCCTACAAATTTTTTTGAAGCTTTCTTTAAACATTCACCAATTGCAATACCGGTATCCTCAGTTGTGTGATGAAAATCAATGTGAGTATCACCTTTTGCTTTAAGTGTTAAGTCCATTGAGGAATGTTTTGATAATTGTTCAAGCATATGATTTAAAAAACCAATACCTGTTTCAATATTATATTTTCCTTTTCCATCAATATTTAGATCAACATTAATAGAAGTTTCTTTTGTTTTTCTTGATATTTTTGCTTTACGCTTCATAACTTTTGATAGGTATATCTAGATTATTTCATTATATCAATATTTCTGTAACCAAATAGCCCTTGAAGAATGAAAAATAGTATCCATTTATCAATTATGACAACAATTGTACTAGTTAGGAAAAACAACGAAGTAGTAGTAGCTGGTGATGGACAAGTAAGTATGGGAAATACTGTAGTAAAAAGCACAGCTAAAAAAGTTCGTAAAATTGAGAAAAGAAATGTGATCGCAGGTTTTGCAGGATCGACTGCTGATGCATTAACTTTATTTGAAAGATTAGAAGCAAAATTAGAAAAACATCAAGGCAACTTATCAAGAGCAGCTGTTGAGTTGGCAAAAGACTGGAGGACAGATAAATATTTGAGAAGACTTGAAGCATTAATGGCAATTGGAGACAAGGAAAGAAGCTTTATAATTTCAGGCACAGGAGATGTTTTGGAGCCAGAGGGTGGAATTATTGGTATTGGTTCAGGTGGAAATTATGCTTTGGCAGCTGGAAAGGTTTTAATGGATACGGAGCTTTCAGCAGAAGAAGTTGCAAAAAAAGCAATGAAAGTTGCTTCTGATATATGCGTATTCACAAATAATAATTTAAATGTTGAGAAAATTTAATGGAAAAATCAAACGTAACACCTTTACATAAAAAAGATAAAAAAATAGAAAATTCTTCTATAACAACAGCCCTATCTCCAAGAGAGATAGTATCTGAACTGGATAGATTTGTTGTAGGTCAAAACAAGGCTAAAAGAGCTGTTGCAATAGCTTTAAGAAATAGATGGAGAAGACAATCACTTGAAGGTGATTTGAAGGACGAAGTTTTGCCTAAAAATATATTGATGATAGGGCCCACAGGTGTTGGTAAAACAGAAATTTCAAGAAGACTTTCTAAACTTGCAGAAGCTCCGTTTGTAAAAGTTGAAGCAACAAGATTTACAGAAGTTGGTTACGTTGGTCGTGACGTTGAGCAAATAGTTAGGGATTTACTTGAGATAGCCATTTCAATGGAGAAAGTAAAAAAAAGAAAAGAAGTTAAAGCACAAGCACAAAAACTTGCTGAAGAAAGAGTTCTCGATGCTTTGGTTGGTCAAAAAGCAAGCGTTGCTACAAGGGAAAGTTTTAGAAAAAGATTAAGAGATGGTGATTTGGATGACAATGAGATTGAAGTTGCTGTAAGTGAAAGTAATAACAACTCACAATCTTTTGAGATTCCAGGAATGCCAGGAGCTAACATTGGGATGATTAATATTGGTGAAATGTTAGGTAAATCAATGGGATCTAAAGCTAAAAAGAAAAAAATGAGTGTAAAAGAATCTCATGACATCCTAATTAACGAAGAGGCTGATAAACTTATTGAACAAGATAATATCATTTCCTCTGCAAAAAATTCTACAGAAAATAATGGGATAGTATTCCTAGACGAAATTGATAAAATTTCAGCTAGAACTGATAGAGCTGGTGGAGATGTATCAAGAGAAGGTGTTCAAAGAGATTTATTACCATTAATAGAAGGAACCACAGTAAGCACCAAATATGGTCCAATTAAAACTGACCATATACTTTTTATTGCTTCAGGAGCTTTTCAATTAGCTAAACCATCTGATTTATTGCCAGAATTACAAGGTAGATTGCCAATTAGGGTGGAACTAGAAGCATTGACTAGTGATGATTTTAAAAAGATTTTAAGAGAACCGGACAATAGTTTAATAAAACAATATAAAGCTTTGCTTAAAACAGAAAATGTAGATTTAGAATTTTCTGATGATGGAATTGATGCTATCGCTAATATTGCAACAGAGGTAAATTCAACTGTGGAAAATATAGGTGCTAGAAGATTACACACAATTATAGAAAAAGTTCTTGACGATATAAGTTTCACTGCAACAGATAGAGCTGGTGAGAAAATAGAAATAAATTCTGAATATATAAATAAAAATCTAGGTGATTTAGTTAAAGATACGGATCTTTCAAAGTTTATTCTTTAAATAGATATAAAAAGCTCCTTCACCACCATCCTGAATTTCTGCCCTTTCGATCCCTGATACTAATTTTGAAAAAACTTCGTTATTTTTAATAAAATTTGGAACAGAATTTTTTAAAATTGATAGATCTTTAGAACTAAATGGGTCCTGATAATTTTTTGATCTCAATCCTTTCCCAGTTATGACTATAATTTTTTTTACTTTTTGTTCATAAGATTTTAATATAAATTTTTCTATAAAAGAATTGGCTTCATCTAATGAGTAACCATGTAAATCAACTGTTCTAACCAATGAAAAATTTTTATTAACACCAGACTTGTCCTTATTAAAAAGTTTATCCTTACTATTTAAAAATTTGTCCCAGTCTTTTTGATCTTTGTTTGAAATTTTTTTCTTCAATTATATTTGCGTATCTACTAAAAGCCAATTAGGATTCTTAGAGTTTTTATCCTTAGTAAATTTCCAAGTGTCGTGTACTTTTTTAATTTTTTGTGTATCACCTGAAACTACTTTTCCATCTTTATCTTTAACAGATGATATTATTTCACTTTCAAAATCTACAACAACTTCAATAATACTCGCATGGTCCTTATGTTCTTTTATAACCGCAGAATTAACCCCTATAAATGTTGTTTCAGAAACATAATTGTCTTTTTTTCTTTGATTTACCGCTTCAGTAAAATCATCTAAGATTTTTTTGTCCAGCAAGTAAGATATATTATTCAGCTCTCCCTTGGCAAAGCTAGTAATAATACTTTCATATGCAATCTGAGCACCTTTAATAAATTCTTTTTGAGCAGTTTCATCAAATGTTTGACTATTGTTTGTATTTTCTACTACGTTTTTTGATGGAAAGTCTCTAGGAAAGCTGGCGTCTAAATTTTCCTCATGGCCTGTTCTTCTGCCAAGTATGCCTCTTAGTCTTAAAAAAATAAAACCTGCTATCATGGCTAAAAGTATAATATCTATGTATTCAAAACTGTAATTCATTAATATTAATAGTAATTAGTATATTGCTTAATTTCAACTAGCAATTTACATTAAGACAAATGAACTCAGTATTTTTAATATTAATATCAATTCCCATAATAGAAATTTATCTTTTTATTAAGATTGGCTCCTATATTGGAGCTTTTACAACAATATCTCTCATTTTGATTACTGCATTTGTGGGAGTGATTTACGCAAGATATGAAGGATTTAATACTTTAAGATCTGGTATGACACAAATTGTTCATAACAAAATGCCTGTATATGAAATTATTTCAGGAGCAGCCCTCGCATTTGCAGCATTATTATTAATTATTCCAGGATTTGCTACTGACTTTGTTGGTTTATTAATAATTTTTCCTCCAACAAGAAAAATTATTTTTAAAAATTTATCTAACAAATTTGAAAAAAGAAATAATAACGATAGAAATACTAAAAAAGATTTTATTGAAGGAGAATTTGAGGATAAAGACGAAAAATGAATAATAAAAAATATAAGATACTTACAGAATTTGTGACTGATTTATCAAGCGAGACAAAAGACGTAGAAACTTACATCTTTGTAAAAGACAATATTTCAAAATATAATTTAGGAATTGATATAATTTCTAAAGCTTTAAAGGACAAAGTAATAGAAATAAATACCAATTTTAAATTTGAAGACAAAACAGATAACCCAAAAAAATCATATTTCGAAATAACATACGCAACAATAATCAAAGTTGATGAAGAAATTAAAGAAAAAAAAGATTTAGAAAAAATAATTCTTTGTGATGTACAAAATGAAATCTACCCAAGAATGGAAAAAGTATTTACAAATTTGATAGATAGTTCAGGATATAAAGGAATTAAGTTTGATAAAAAAATTGACTTTGAAAAACTATATAATCAAAGAAATAATTAATAATAATTCTTTTTAAGCTCAGTTTTAAGAAAATTTTTATGACAATCTAACTCATGGCTCGATGGTTTTACAATTTTTTTTGAGTAATTATTTTTTTTATAGATTGTAGTATTTTCATCAAATGATTTATTAAACACTAGCTTGGGTTCCTTTTGATCAATTAGGTTAACATAAACTTTTGATAAAAGTTCACAGTCAATTAATGCTGAGTGTTGTACTCTTTTTGTATTATCTATTCGGAAACGTTTACATAGAGCATCTAGACTTATCTGCGACCCTGGAAATTTTTCTCTAGCTAATTCTAATGTATCAACTACGTTTGTTTTGATAATTTTTTTTTTCCCTAATAACTCGAGCTCATTATTTAGATGGGATAAATCAAACTCAGCATTATGGATAATAAGTTTTGTTTCATTTATAAAACTAAGAAAATCATCAACTACATCAGAAAATTTTTTTTTGCCAGATAAAAATTTATCTGTGTATCCATGTACTTCAAGCGCTTTCTCTGAAACTTTTCTTTCTGGATTTAAATAGCAATGGAATCTTTTTGAAGTAGGCATAAAATTCTCAAGTTCTATACAGCCTATTTCAACAATTCTATGGCCATCTTTTACAGAAAGTCCAGTTGTTTCGGTATCTAGTACGACTTCTCTCATTTTTTTAAAATTTCATTCTTTATTATTTTAACACTTTTAGCCAAATTTTTCATTTTAAAATCATTAAATATGATAAACCTTGCTAGTTTTTTTTTCTTACTCAAGGGTAATTGTAACATTTTTAATTCTTTGTAAATTTTTTTATTAAAATTCTTTCTTTTTTTAAGTCTAGATTGAATTTTTTTAGCGTTAGCCTGTACATATAATAATATATAATTTTTTTTATATAATTTATTTTCAAGAAGTAATGGTATATCCAATATAACTAATTTCTTCTTAGAATTAATTTTTAAAAATTTATTCATTTTGTTTCTTACAAGAGGATGAATAACTTTAATTATTTTTTTTAAATTTTTTTTATTTTTAATTAAAATTTTTACAAGTTCCTTTTTATCAACAGGAAAATTTTTAATATTTTTTGGAAATTCTTTATTAAGTTTTTTAAAACAAGAATAGCTTTTACTATAAAGCTTAGAAACTTCTTCATCTGCATTGAATATAGGACAATTAAATTTTTTTGAAACAAAACTCTTGCCTGAACCAATATCTCCTAAAATGCCAATAATTCTCATCCGTCTAATAATTTAATAGTTTCTTCATCTACTTTGGGCATTGTTTTATGCCAAATTGTGAAAGCTTGATGAGCTTGATAAATAAACATCATTTTACCATTTTCTGTTATATTTCCACTTTCTTTACCTAATTTAAGAAAGTTTGTTTCTGAAGGATTATATATTACATCGTAAAAAAATTTATTGGGACCAATATTTTTCAAATCAATTGGAAATTGATCGTTTTTGTTTAAACCTATACTTGTTGCATTAATTATTATATCGCAATCAACTAATTTCCCCCACTCAATAATTTTAATATTCTTAAAAGAATTTTTGATTTCCTCTGCTTTTTTCATAGTTCTGTTACTCAAAAAAATTTCTGATACTTTCATTCGTATTAATGCGTAAATTATTGATGGACTAACACCGCCCGCTCCTAGTATTAGTACCTTTTTTCCAATTGTATTATATTTTATGTGTCTTAAACCAAGTTCAAATCCTCCTATGTCTGTATTATGTCCAATAATTTTTTCATTATCTTTGAAAATTGTATTTACAGATTTTGTTTCGTCAGCCTCAGGAGTTAAGCCATCTACAAATGGAATAATCACTTTTTTTAAAGGTACTGTAACATTAATACCCGCTAACTTATTGTTTCTCAGCTCTTGGATTAAATCCTTAATTTGATCTTCTTCTGTTAGTTTTTTTTCATAGATACCATCAATATTATTCTTATTCATCCAATAGTTATGAAGTTTAGGAGATAAAGAGTGGTCTATTGGATTTCCTATAACAAGATATTTGAACATTTAAAAAGTCTCTGTTGATGTTCTAAGTTCAATTTCCCAAGCCCAAGAACTTTTATTTTGTTTATAAAATTGTAAGTAAGTTTTTGCAATTTCATCTGGGTGCATGGTTTGATATTCCCCATAAGGCTCCGTATTTATTGCACCATCAATTACAAAATGTCCAATATGAATATTTTTGGGATGAAGTTCTCTAGCTAAAGATTGCGACAATCCTCTTAAACCAAATTTTCCCATAGCAAATACAGATGAATTAGGAAAGCCTTTAACACCGGCGGATGCGCCTGTAAAAAATATGCTACCACTACCCCTTTGCAACATTCTTTTTGCTGCTTCTTGAGCTACTAAGAACGCCCCAAAACACGTAACATTTATAGCATCTTGAGTACTTTTTGGATCAAGTTCAATTATAGATCCTTTTATCCTTGTTGATGGATTGTAAACTACAAGATTTGGAATTCCAATTTTATCAACTTCTTTAAATAATTCTTTTACACTATCTATTTTGCTTGCATCACAATTTATAGTTATGGCTTTTGTTTCTCTTTTTATAACTGATAGTTTAGTGGTATCTCTTGATGAAAGCACAACTTTCATTCCATCGTTATAGCAAGCCTTTGCTATCGACGAACTTAATCCTGGGCCAGAACCAACTATTAAAACTATTTCAGCCATAAGCTTCCAAATATTCTTTAATTTTCATAACAGGTAATCCCATTATAGTATTTTTATCACCTTCTATACTAGAAAATAAGTTTTTTCCTTCGCCTTCGATTTGATAAACATTGTATGCATATAAATTCTCATCACTAATCTTTTCTAAGTAATTTATTAATTCCTGCTCTGTCATATTTTTCATGGTTAAAACTGCTTTATCAGTATAATTCCAAATCATTGAACCATTTTTTGCAATACACACAGAACTTATTAAATAATGTTTTTTTCCATTTAGATTTTTTAGTATTTGTAAAGCTTCATCTCTTGATTCTGGCTTTGATACAATTTCATTTTCTAAATCTATAACACTATCTGCTCCAAGAACTAATTGTTCTGGATTTTTTTGACTAATTTTTTGTGCTTTAATTTCTGCTAAATTCTTGCTTATTATTTCAGGTGTGGCTCCTTCTTTTGTGAGGCTACCTTTGATAATATCTTCATCAACATAAGATGGTTCTACGATAAATTCTATATCATGAGATTCCAAAATATTTTTTCTTACCTTGCTTTTTGAGGCTAAAATCAGTTTATTTTTCATTTGATTTATCAATCTCATGTATTTTGATTACTGAAGCAGCCACTTCTTCAACTGACTTCCTGGTTACATCTATTACTGGCCAATTATATTTTTTAAATATTCTTCTTGCTTCCTTTACTTCTTCGACAATTTTATCAATATCAGTGTAGGGCGTTAAGTTTTCTTCC
The DNA here is from genome assembly GCA_902522225.1 of uncultured Pelagibacteraceae bacterium. Lineage (GTDB taxonomy): Bacteria > Pseudomonadota > Alphaproteobacteria > Pelagibacterales > Pelagibacteraceae > Pelagibacter. The sequence continues at coordinate 3,149 of CABYUS010000016.1, read as the reverse complement.
TTTATTAAATTCATTCTATTTTTTCTGATATCAACTAATCTATTAGGATCAGTAGTTAGACCTATTATGCATGTTAAATTTGGATTATCTTTTAATTTTAATGGTAAAGAATTTTTATTTATTATCGGGATATTTGATGTTTTATATCCACGATTTGCAAGATATATAGATGTTGGTGTTTTGCTGGTTCTGCTTACCCCTAGTAATATTATATCTGACTTCTCTAAATCTTTGGTTAAATTTCCATCGTCATGATTCATTGTAAATTGTATAGCTTCTATTCTTTTATAATATTCAGCATTAAGTTGATGTTGCCCACTTGGTATATGAGAAGCTTCTTGTTTTAATAATTTAGAAAAGACTACTATCAATTCCTCAAGAGCACCGTAACAGGGAATTTTTTCATCAGAACACTTTTTTTTTAAATAATTAGACAATTCAATGTCAACGATTGTAAAAAGAATTATTGGATTTTTTTTCTTTTTGTATTTTTCTATTATTTTTAATATTTGATTTTCAGTTCTTGTAAATGAAAATTGCTTTACATCGTATTTTATTTCGCCAAATTGAGCCTTTAACGAAACAAATATTCTATCAAGAGTTTCACCTGTTGAATCTGAAATTAATGATACATTATATGTTTTACTCATGTATAAAATGTATATAACTCAATACTTATTATTTCTATATTATTTGTAGTAAAATGATTAATATTTCGTTGTTGAAAACTTCATATTTATCAACACAGTTTTACATGTTGATAATAAAACTAGATTTTATTTTAATTGAATAAAATCTTAAAAAATATAAGAAAAATATGATTTTTTTTTATTGTATATGTTAACAACTAGTGAATAAAGTGTTTAAAAAAATTAATACTCTTTTTTAACACGACATAATAATACTACTAAACTTATTAATGTAATTATATATATATGAGTAAACAAATAACAAACTGTATATTAAATAAAAATACTACTAATAATCCTATTTGGTTAATGAGACAGGCAGGAAGATATTTACCTGAATTTAGAGAAATTAGAAAAGAAAACCCAAATTTTATAAAACTCTGTTTGAATTCTGATTTAGCAACAGAAATTACCTTACAGCCTATCAGAAGATTTGATTTCGACGGAGGAATAATCTTTTCAGATATATTAATGTTGCCATATGGTATTAACCAAGAAGTAGAATTTGAAAAAGGCTTTGGACCTAAATTAAAAACTTTCCAACTAGATAAAATTAAAAATACCAGTGAAATTGATTTCACAAAAAAAATTCAACAAGTTTATAAAGCAATATCAAAAACAGCCTCTAACCCGATAATGACAAATAAAGATATGATAGGTTTTGTTGGGGCTCCTTGGACAATACTTGTTTATATGATTAACTGTTCTTCACCAAAAAATGGTCTCAATAAAAATTTCTTTGATGATGAATTATTAATTAAAGAAACAATGATGATAATTGAGAAATTTTTAAAATTACATATAAGAAATCAAGTCGACGCAGGAGCAAATATTATACAAATTTTTGACAGCTGGGCAGGATTATTGGATAGTAAAATTGATGACTACATTCTAAATCCGACTTTAAATCTTGTTGAATATACAAAGAATTTAGGTGTACCTGTTATTTGTTTTCCAAGGGGAATAAAAAACTATAAAAATTTTTGTGATATAGTGAAACCTGACGCTGTGAATATTGATTACGACGTTGATCCTATCAAAATTGTCAAAGAAATAAAAATTCCAGTGCAGGGAGGGCTCGATCCAAAAATATTACTCTCTGATAAAGAAAATTTAATAAAATCCGTTAAACATTATTTAAACATTTTCAAAGATCATCCTTATATTTTTAACTTAGGCCATGGAATATTACCTGAAACTAAAATTGAAATGGTAGAAGAGGTGGTAAAGACTGTAAGAGAATTTAAATGAAATCCGATCACCCAAAAGTAAACTATGGAAAAACAGGTATTCTTCTTGTTAATCTTGGTACACCAGACTCAACCAGCTGGTGGGATATAAGAAAATATCTGAAGGAATTTTTGTCTGATAGAAGAGTTATTGAGGTTAATCCTGTTATTTGGCAAGTTATACTTAACTTGTTTATATTAACTTTCAGACCATCAAAAACAGCAAAAGCATATAAGGAAATATGGATGAAAGATAAAAACATGTCTCCTTTAAGATACTTTACTCAAATGCAGGCTCGAAGATTGTCGGACCAAATTGAAGAAGAAAAAATAATAGTCGATTATGCTATGAGGTATGGAAATCCAAGTATTAAAAGTAAAATATATGATTTACATAAGTTAGGTTGTGAAAACTTAGTTATTCTTCCTCTTTACCCACAATATGCAGCCGCAACAACTGCTACAGTATGTGATGAAGTATACAGAACTTTAATGAATATGAGATGGCAACCGAATTTAAAGATTGTTCCTCATTATGAGTCTGAACCGCTCTATATTCAGGCAATTAAAAACAGCATATCAAAAAAAGTGGATGAAATAAATTGGAAACCAGATCTTATAGTGGCTTCATATCATGGGATACCTAAAAAATATTTTGACAAAGGAGATCCCTATCATTGCTATTGTCATAAAACAACAAGACTAATCTCAGAAAAGTATTCAAACACTAAAATTATCACCACATTTCAATCTAGGTTTGGTCCACAAGAATGGCTACAACCATATACAGATAAAACACTAGAGAGTCTTCCAAAAGAAGGAAAGAAAAATATTTTAGTTATTTGTCCAGGTTTCTCATCTGATTGCGTAGAAACTCTAGAAGAAATTTCAATACAAGGTAAGGAAAGCTTTATGAAATCTGGTGGTGAAAATTTTGAGATGATACCATGCTTGAATGATGGTGATGATCATATAGCATTAATAAAACACTTAGTTTTAGAAAATATTTAAATTTATGAGTAGTTACTTATTATTTAAATCATTACATTTAATTTCTGTAATTTCTTGGATGGCTGGCTTGTTATATCTACCGAGAATATTCGTTTATCATGTAGAAAATTTTGAGAAAAAAGAAACAACAAAAATTTTTGAGACCATGGAAAGAAAACTTTACAATTACATCATGAGACCAGCCATGATCTTGTCTTGGTTATTTGGAGTTATTTTAATT
>CABYUS010000015.1 GCA_902522225.1 uncultured Pelagibacteraceae bacterium | reverse complement strand
AATTGTTAAAGCTAAAAGAACTGCTCTAAAAGTCATGCCAGTATTTAAAAAAGTTGATACTTGTGCAGCTGAATTTAAATCTTATACGCCTTACATGTATTCAACATACCAGCGAAATATGACTATTAAAACTGAATGCGAAGCTGATCCTTCAAATAAGAAAAAAATTATTATTTTAGGTGGGGGTCCAAATAGAATCGGACAAGGTATTGAATTTGATTACTGCTGCTGCCAGGCAAGTTTTGCTCTTAAGGAAGCTGGATATGAAACAATTATGATTAATTGTAATCCTGAAACAGTTTCAACAGACTATGATACAAGTGACAGACTTTATTTTGAACCTTTAAAGGAAGAGTATGTTTTCAATATTATAAAAAAAGAAATGCAGAATGGAGAAGTTTTGGGTATTATTGCTCAGTTTGGTGGTCAAACCCCAATCAAACTAGCAAAATTTTTAAATGATAATAATTTGCCAATTTTAGGGACACAATACTCATCAATAGATTTAGCAGAGGATAGAAATCTTTTTAGAAATTTAATAAACAAACTCAAGCTAAAACAAGCTGAAAGTGGTATTGCCAAAACATATGATCAGGCAATTAATATTTCAAAAAAAATTGGATTACCTTTGGTAGTTAGACCATCGTATGTTTTAGGAGGTAGGGCTATGGAAATAGTTTATGAAAAAAATCAACTCAATAATTTTATTAAAGAAGCATTTAAGGCTGCTGAAGAAAATCCAATATTAATTGATAAATTTATTAATAACGCAATGGAAATAGATGTTGATGCTTTGAGTGATGGCAAAAATGTATTTGTTGCTGGGATAATGCAACATATAGAAGAAGCAGGGATACATTCAGGTGATTCAGCATGTTGCCTTCCTCCAATTTCAATTAAAAAAGAGTTAATTGATGAAATAAAAATTCAAACTAAAAAACTTGCTTTGGCATTAAAAGTTAAAGGTTTCATGAATATACAATTTGCAATTAAAAAAGATGAAATATATGTAATTGAGGTAAATCCTAGAGCAAGCAGAACAGTTCCATTTGTATCAAAAGCAAAGGGAATACCTCTTGCAAAAATAGCCTCTAGGATAATGGCAGGTGAAAAATTAACAAAATTTAATTTAAAAAATAAAAATAAAAATATGTATGCAGTTAAAGAAGCAGTATTTCCATTTAATAAATTCCCTGACGTTGATGTGTTACTTGGACCAGAAATGAAATCAACTGGTGAAGTTATGGGAATGGATAAGGATTTCGGCTTAGCTTACGCGAAAAGTCAAATAGCTGCAGCTAATTCATTACCTACCAAAGGATTAGCATTTATATCTTTAAAAAATAGCCATAAAGTTGAAGGAGTAGATCTAGCTAAACAATTATTAAAACTTAATTTTACATTGTGTGGAACAGGAGGAACTGCAGATTTTATAAGAAAACATGGTATGAAATGTAAAAAAATAAATAAGGTTAGTGGAGGATCACCACATATAGTAGATGTGCTTAACTCTAAAAAAATTGCTTTAGTAATTAATACTGGAGGGGGTAATAGTGAGCATCGATTAAATGATGCTATAGCATTAAGAAGAGCAACGTTAATTAATAAAGTCCCTTATTGCACTAATATGTCTACTGCTCAAGCCTGTTTGGAAGGTATAAGATCTTTAAAAACAAAAAAAATAACAGCCACTTCTTTACAAGATATTTAATAAGATATGAAAACAGCATTAATATTTGGCTCTTCGGGGTTAATTGGAAAAAATATTTTAGATTTAATCTTAGATAATAATAAGTACGAAAAAATTAAACTTTTTGTGCGTATAAACCCAGAATTAAATGATTCACGAATTGAAATAATTAAATCTGACTTTATCAATTTTGATGAAATAAAAAATAAAATTGTAGGAGATGATTGTTTTTTTTGTATTGGTACGATTAGATCTTCTACACCAAATGAAGAAGAATACACAAGAATAGAATATGATATTCCTGTTACTATTGCTAAAATTGCAAAATCAAACTCAGTAAATAATTTTACATATGTATCTTCAATAGGTGCAAATATTAAAGCATCTAGTCTTTATTTAAAGAATAAAGGTTTAGTTGAACAAGATCTAAAAGAAATGAATTTCACAAAACTTTCAATAATTAGACCCTCGATATTGCTTGGTAAAAGAAAATATTTCAGATTAGGAGAAACAATTGGCCAATATGGAATGTTAACATTGTCACCATTGATGTATGGTAGAATTAAAAAATACAGACCCATTAAAGCTATTGATGTTGCTAAATCTATTATCAAAATTACCAAAAATAATTATAATAAAGTTATTTTTGAATCTGATGAACTTGAGCTAATTTCAAAATCTTGATATAATTAAATTAAAATATGATTAAAAAAATTATCTTATTACTTTTTTTATTCCCAAGCATATCTATTGGTGAGTCAATGAATATGATTGGTGAAAAAGGTAAGGCTGAGGAGATTGATAGGATTATTACAGTAAAAATGTACGATAATTTTTATGAACCAAATCAAATTAAAGTAAAAAAAAATGAAACAATTAAATTTATTGTTTATAATCTTGGCGATCTAGTACACGAATTTAATATTGCTACTAAAGATATGCATATTAAACATCAACCTGAAATGATGAAGATGGTTGAACGCGAAATTCTTTTACCAAATAAAATTGACAAAAAAAAAATGAAAGAAATGTCAAAAACAGACCATACAATGGGTCATTCACATTCAAATAGTGTATTACTTGAGCCAAAAAATTCTGGGGAAATCATTTGGAAATTTAGTTCAAATATGAAGTTAGAAGCTGCATGCAATATTCCTGGTCACTATGAAAGCGACATGATAGCAAAAATAATAATTTCTGAGATTTAATCTACTTTCCAATCAGTTTGAAAAGACACATAATTCACCTGCAAACAACGTCTCTCCTTAGCAATTTCTTTTTTTTCCATACCGTGCCAAGTATTAGGCCCACTTGAGAAGAAATAACCATAATTATCTCTATAGGGAAGTGTCTTTACTTTATTGAGATTATTATCATAAAAATCTGTACCTAATTCCTCACTTTCGTTATGCTTATTTACAAATAGTAAACAAGACATTAATTTTTCTTTAATATCACAATGAGGTTTTAACCAAAAACCAGCTCTATCGCATATAACCTCAACTCTTACAAAAGATTTGGATAGATCTTTATCTATAAGTTTTGAGATATTTTCATGTGTATTTTTATTTTGAAGTTCATTTATAAACTTTGTTAAACTTGGAAAATTATTTGAATTTTCTTTTGTAATAAAACATCTAAATTTCAAAGCCTTTCCCCCATCAGTTATACCTTCTCTAAATTGCCCTTCTCCTCCGTCAATAGCTCGAGTTCCATCATAGTTAAGATCATGTTCAATTGGATTATCTATTTCAGCATTTATTATCTCATTTATTTGACCCTCTGTTAATGGTTTATTGAGCTCCCAGTGTTCAAAAGGTTTTTCAAATTTTTTAGAATTATTTTTAATTGATGATAAAAATGACATTAGTATATTTTTTCTTGTATTTCTTTTGCTATTCTATTGCTTTCATCTAATTTTTTATACGTCCAATCTTCAAGATTTTCATCTAACTTTTTGATTATATTTAATTTTGTAAACAAGTCTCTAAATTTTTTAAATCTATAATCATTTTTTTTTGCTGGCAATTCCTCAACATAAACTGGTTTTCCAGTGATTGCTGCTTCTGATATCATAGATGTTGAGTCGCATGTAACTACTAAATATTTTGATATTGCTAATGTTGATAAGTAAGCTCTTTTATCAACTTCATTTATTACAATATGATTTTCACCTAAAATTTCTGAGGCCATTGTGATTATATTTTTAGGAGTTCTCATTGAAGGAATCGCAATAACTTGTAATTTATTTAATTCAGAAATTTTTTTAACTTTTAGGAGAACTCTTTCGATAATTAGATTTGAATAACTATAGTATTTATTAGGTCCACCGATAATAAGGCCTAAATAATTTTTTTTATTATCAAGTCTGCTGGCAAGATACTCTTTGCTAGAGCTAATTTCTTGTTCGGTCAGATAATGTATTGCACCCTTCGATGAAATTACGTTATCGCCTGTAACGCCATCATGTTCTGGTGTGACAATAATATCAAAATGTTTTAAATTAACTTTTGGATCTTGAATGTGAATATTTATTATGTTTTTTTGTGAATTTTTTTTTAAATAAATTGAAGGTACGACACTTTTTCTTCCACAAGATATTATAATATCATAATTTGGAGCATAAAAATCCTTGTAAACCTTATTAGAAATAGGTGTTAATTTTGGTGGTATTAATTTCCAAAAATTATTTAGTTCAACTTTATGGTGTGTAAAATCTAGATCAAGAGCCTTTGCTAATCCCTCGACTTGACTAATCATTCCATGCATACCTTCTGTTAACAATAAACCTTTTAATTTTTTCATTAATTACTATATAGCTTTCATATGAGTGAAAAGCCAACTAAGCACACAAAAGTGTTAATAATTGGGTCAGGTCCCGCAGGATATACAGCTGCAGTTTATGCAGCAAGAGCAATGTTAAAACCAGTTTTAGTCCATGGTATGCAGCCTGGAGGTCAATTAACTATAACTACAGATGTAGAAAATTATCCTGGGTTTGCTGATGTGATACAAGGACCTTGGTTAATGGAACAAATGAAGGAGCAAGCTAAAACTGTAGGAACAGAATTAATAGAAGATCATATATCATCTGTAGATCTTAAATCATCTCCATTTGTTGCTGTAGGAGATAGTGGAGATAAGTATACAGCAGACTCTATTATTATTTCTACGGGAGCCCAAGCTAGATGGCTAAACTTAGAGTCAGAACAAAAATATAAAGGCTTTGGTGTATCAGCTTGTGCAACATGTGATGGTTTTTTCTTTAAAGATAAAACAGTAGCGGTAGTAGGTGGTGGAAATGCAGCAGTAGAAGAAGCTATGTTTCTTACAAAATTTGCCTCAAAAGTAAAACTGATTCATAGAAGAAACTCTTTAAGAGCTGAAAAGTTGTTACAAAAAAAATTAATGGAAAATAAAAAAATTGAGATTATTTGGGATAGCGTTGTAGAAGAGGTAGTTGGAGACGAAAATCCTAAAAATGTAAAAGGTCTTAAAATTAAAAATATTAAAACAAATAATATTGAGGAATTAAAAATAGATGGTCTATTTATTGCAATTGGACATGACCCTGCAACACAACTATTTAAGGATCAACTTAAAATGGATAATGAGGGATACTTAATAACTAAACCTGATTCAACTGAAACTAATATACCTGGAGTATACGCTGCAGGAGATGTAAAAGATAAAACATTTAGACAAGCAGTGACAGCTGCTGGGATGGGATGCATGGCTGCTCTTGAGGCTGAAAAACATCTTTCACATAATTAAAATATCATATGTCTTGTAAAGTACTTCTAACAGGAATAAGTGGTTGGATTGGTAAACATATAGCTATTCAATTATTAAATGCAGGTCATGAAGTTGTGGGTACTGTTAGAAATAAAAATTTAATTGAACCAACAAAAGAAACTTTAAAAAGTAAAAATACTCCACTTGAAAAATTATCATTTGTTGAATTAGATTTATTAAATGATGATGGATGGGATGATGCTGTAAAAGGATGTAAATACACTATGCACGTTGCTTCTCCTTTTCCTATAAAAGTTTCTAAAGACAGACAAAAATTAGTTCCAGCAGCCAAAGATGGTACTTTAAGAGTTTTAAATGCAAGTATTAAAGCAGGAGTTGATCAAATAATTTTAACTTCATCAATTGTTGCAATGTTTAGAAAGCCAAATAGAACAAATCCTTACTCTTTTGGAGAAAATGATTGGACTGATATTAATTGGGAAAAAGGTGTAAGTGATTATTTTTTATCTAAAACTGTCGCAGAAAAAGCGGCTTGGGACTTTATGGAGAGCAAAGGTTTGAGAGACAAATTAACAGTTATAAACCCAGGAGGAGTTTTTGGAGACGCCCTGGATGGTAAAGAATGTACGTCTATTGAATATGTTAAACAATTTTTAAAAGGTAAATTTCCTGCTGCTCCAAAATGGGGAGTATTAATTTCTCATGTAGAAGATGTAGCAAAATCTCATGTTGTTTGCATGGGAAAATCAGGTGTTGGAGGCAGAAGAATAATTGTTGGAAGAGATGTCAAAACCTTACTTGAGTTATCCAATATAATGGCAGAAGCTTTGCCGAATTATGCAAAAAAACTTCCTAAGAAAGAGTTGCCAAATTTTATGGTTAAATTAATTAGCATGATTGATTCCAGCGCTAAAACAATGATACCAGACTTACAAATTGAGATGAAAACGGATACAAAATATGCTGAAAACTTACTTGGAATGGAATTTAAATCAGCGAAAAGTGCAATGACAGAAGCTGCCCATTCAGTAGTTAGACTTGGTTTAGTTTAAACTTTCACAAAATGATTTTATTCTACTCATAGCAATTTTAAGTTTTTGCATTGACGTTGCGTAAGAAATTCTAAAATAACCGTCCAAACCAAAAGCTGATCCTTGTACTACTGCAACATTTGATTTTTCTAAAAGCTTTTTAACAAAATCAGTATCAGTTTTTAATTTTGTTTTGTTTCCCAGTAATTTCTTACAATTTGGAAATACATAAAATGCTCCATTTGGCTTTAAACAACTAATTCCCTTAATGCTATTTAAACTATTTACAACAAAATTTCTCCTTACTTTAAATGAGTTAGCTCTTTTTTTAATAAACTTTTGGGTTCCATTTAATGCTTCAACTGCTGCAGCTTGACTAATTGATGAAGGATTAGAAGTAGATTGAGATTGAATTTTTCTTATTGCTTTAATAATATTCTCTGGTCCTGCAGCATAACCTATTCTCCAACCAGTCATTGCATAGGATTTGCTTACACCATTCATTGTCAGTGTTCTGTTTTTTAATTTTGATATTTGAGCAATAGTGTAGAATTTAAAATTATCATATTTTACATGCTCATAAATGTCATCACTTAGAATATGAATTTTTTTATGTTTAATTAAAACTTTTGAAAGTTTTTTAATTTCATTTTTTGTATAACCAGCACCAGTAGGATTTGAAGGTGAATTCAAAATTAACCATTTAGTTTTTTTAGTAATAGCTTTTCTTAAATTTTCAGCGGTAATTTTAAATCCATCTTTTTCATCACATTTTACAATTTTAGGTTTGCCTCCTGCAAGCAAAACCATATCTGGATATGAAACCCAAAAAGGGGCTGGGATTATAACTTCATCACCTTTATTTAAAGTTGCCATAAAAGTATTATAAAGAACTTGTTTACCTCCAGCTCCAACTGTAACTTGATCAATTGAATATTTTAAATTATTTTCTTTTTTAAATTTTTTTACTATTGCTTTTTTAAGAGCTGGAGTACCATCAACTGCTGTATATTTAGTCTCTCCTGCTCTTATTGCTCTCACTGCAGCATTTTTTACATTATTAGGAGTATCAAAATCTGGTTCTCCAGCACCCAATCCAATAACATCTTTACCAGCAGCCTTTAATTCCCTTGCCTTTTGAGATACAGCTATGGTTGGAGATGGCTTAATTTTGTTTAAACTATTTGATATTATGCTCATTGAAATAACTTAATATATAATTAATTTGTTACCTTTATGCAAAACACTTATCAAGATTTAATTACAGATATTCAAAGTAAAAGTTCAAGTATTAGTGGAAAGCTAGAAGGTGGAAAAAAATTTAAGATCAAATCTGATTTTAAGCCAGCTGGTGATCAACCTGAAGCGATAAAAAAACTGGTTAAAAGTGCAAAAAAAGGCGAATTTAACCAAGTTCTTCTTGGAGTAACTGGTTCAGGAAAAACATTTACTATGGCAAAAGTCATTGAGGAAACCAATAGACCAGCTCTTATACTGGCTCCAAATAAAACTTTAGCAGCTCAGCTATATGGAGAGATGAAGGGATTTTTTCCAGATAATGCAGTTGAATATTTTGTATCTTACTATGACTACTATACTCCAGAGGCTTATGTGCCAAGATCAGACACATACATTGAGAAAGAGGCATCCATAAATGAACAAATTGATAGAATGAGACACTCAGCTACTAGATCATTATTAGAGAGAGATGACGTATTAATTGTTGCAAGTGTTTCATGCATCTATGGATTAGGTTCTGTAGAGGCATATAGTAAGATGACTTTAACACTTCAAAAAAACAATGATTATAATAGAGAGCAAATAATTAAATCTTTGGTAAGTCTTCAATATAAAAGAAATGATCAAAACTTTTATAGAGGAACATTTAGGGCAAGAGGTGAATATTTAGAAATATTCCCCTCTCATTTAGAAGACAGAGCATGGAGACTTAGTTTATTTGGAGATAAGTTAGAAAAGATTGAAGAGTTTGATCCTTTAACTGGAGATATGGTTAGAGAATTAAATTTTGTTAAAGTCTACGCAAATAGTCACTACATCACTCCTAAACCTACCATAGAACAAGCGGTAATAAATATTAGAAAAGAATTAGAGGTAACATTAAAAAAACATAAGGCTGAAAATAAATTACTTGAGGCGCAAAGGCTGGAAGAAAGAACTAAGTTTGACCTAGAAATGATTGAAGCAACTGGTTCCTGCGCTGGTATTGAAAATTACTCTAGATTTCTTTCAGGAAGAAAACCAGGAGAACCACCTCCTACTCTATTTGAATATTTTCCAGATAACACATTAATATTTGTTGATGAATGCCATGTTACTGTTCCTCAACTTAATGGTATGTTTAAAGGTGATAGATCAAGAAAAAGCACACTAGCTGAGTTTGGTTTTAGATTACCCTCTTGCATGGATAATAGACCTCTTAAATTTGAGGAATGGGATATGATGAGAACACAAACTGTATTTGTTTCTGCCACTCCAGGTCCATGGGAACTAGAACAAACTAAAGGTAAATATATTGACCAGGTAATTAGACCAACTGGACTGATTGATCCACCAGTTGAAATAAGGCCTGCAAAAAATCAGGTGGACGATTTAATGCATGAATGTAAAACAACTATTGAGAATAATCACAGAGTTTTGGTTACAACTTTAACAAAAAAAATGGCAGAAGATCTAACTGAATATCTGCATGAAAATGGAATAAAAGTTAGATATCTACATTCTGATATTGATACTCTCGAGAGAATTGAAATTATGCGGGATCTAAGATTAGGAGTATTTGATGTTTTGGTTGGAATTAACCTTCTAAGAGAAGGACTTGATATTCCTGAATGTGCGCTAGTTGGAATTTTAGATGCAGATAAAGAGGGTTTTTTAAGATCTGAAACATCACTTATTCAAACTATTGGAAGAGCCGCAAGAAATTTAGATGGAAAAGTTATCTTATATGCGGATAAGGAGACTAAAAGCATAAAAAAAGCCATTAAAGAAACTGACAGAAGAAGAGGCATTCAATTAGATTATAATAAAAAAAATAACATAAGCGCTACAACTGTAAAAAAAGAAATAAGCGATGTATTAGAAAGCGTTTATGAAAAAGATTATGTAACTATAGGCACTGGTGCAAATGTAGGTGGAAATTTAAAAAAACACTTAAAAGCTTTGAACAGAAAAATGAAAGAATCTGCAACAAACTTAGAATTTGAGGAAGCTGCAAAAATTAGGGATGAAATAAGAAAACTTGAAAGTTCAGAATTAGAGATTACACTAAATCCAAAAGTTAAACAGTATAATTTAAATAATAAAATATATCCAAAAGGAAGATCAACAATGGGTATGCCTGGCACGAGAGCTCAAAAAGGTAAAAAAAAATGGAAGCAAATAAAATAATAGTTACAGGTGGTGCGACAAGGATTGGTGCAGCAATTGCAAAAAAACTATCAGGTCCAAATGTTGAAATAGTAATTCATTATAATAAATCTAAAAATAAAGCTGAATCACTAAAAAGACAATTGATGATTAATGGCACTAAAGTTTATTTAGTAAAAGGTGATTTAAGTAAAGAAAAAGATTTGAATAAAATTGTTAAATTTGCGAAATTAAAATTAAAGTTTTTTGACTGTCTGATTAATAATGCATCTTTATTTGAAAATGATAAATTAGAAAATTTTTCAACAGATAGTTGGGGTAAGCACTTGAGAACCAATTTAAGAACACCTGCATTATTATCAAAAGAATTTGCAAAAAATATAAGAGGAAAAAATAATAATATTATAAATATTATTGATCAAAGAGTTTTTAAACTTACACCTTTTTTTTTCTCTTACACTATTAGTAAAACAGGTCTATACACACTTACAAAAACTAGCGCGATGAGTTTAGCACCAAAAATAAGGGTAAACGGAATTGCACCTGGCCCCACAATTAAAAATAAAAGGCAATCTGAAAAACATTTTAAAAAACAATTCATGGCCACTCCTCTTAAAAAGCAAGTAGATGTGAAAGAAATTTGTAATGCAGTTGACTTTTTTATAAGAAACAGTTCTGTAACAGGACAGGTAATTGCTATTGATAGTGGTCAAAATTTAAATTGGCAAACTCCCGATATAATGAATGGAAAAGAATGAAAAAAAATAATCTTAAATTAATTAGAATAAATAAAACAAAGAATTTATTTAATTATGAAAAGAAAGTTATAATTAAAGAATTAGTTTTAGATTTAAAACTTGGGTATTATGACTTTGAAAAAGAAAGTTCTCAAAAAGTTAAATTTAATGTCGAGGTAAATTATGAAGATAAGAAACCTTCTAATGATAAAGATTTAAAATCAATCGTGAATTATGCAAAAATAGTAAAACTAATTAAAAAGCTAATTAAAAATAAACACTATAATTTCCTTGAAAGCTTGGCTGAAGATGTTTTCGATGAACTATTTAAAGATAGAAGAATTGATAAAATTAGCCTTCAAATTGAAAAACTTGAAATCATGAAAGATTGTTCATCTGTTGGTATTCAAATTTCTAAAAAAAGAAGCCATGGTAAGCTCTGAAATAGGGAAAGATGTAATTAAAAAAGAACTACCCTTAATACCTAAGTTACCTGGTGTTTATAGGATGCTGAACGACAAGGATGTAATTCTTTACGTAGGAAAAGCAAAAAATCTGCCTAATCGACTCAAAAGTTATATTTCGGAAAAAAATCATATAATTCGAACAGAAAGAATGCTGTCACAAACAGCTAAGCTTGAGATAACAACAACTACTAACGAAAGTGAAGCATTACTTTTAGAAGCAAATTTAATAAAAAAATTCAAACCAAGATTCAATATTTTGTTAAAAGACGATAAATCATTTCCTTATATTTATATTTCTGACCATAAATTTCCAAGAATTGAGAGACACCGTGGTGCTAAAAATAAACCTGGAAAATATTATGGACCTTTTGCAAGTTCTTTAGCAGTTAATATGGCAATTAAAACTATCCAAAAAAATTTTTTGTTAAGATCTTGTACTGATAAACAAGTAGATGCAGCAGACAAAACTTGTTTTAATTATTTTCTCAAAAGGTGTGCAGGACCTTGTGGGGGTAAGATTGATAAGGAAGATTATGCAAAATTTGTTGAAGCTGCAGATGAGTTTTTAAGCAAGGGTAAATCTAGAAAAATTCAAAAAACTTTATCTTCTCAGATGGAAAATGCTAGTGAAGAACTTGACTTTGAAAAAGCTGCAATAATGAGAGATAAAATTAAATCTTTAAACATAATTCAATCTTCACTAACGATCAGTGAAGCAAATCTTATAGAGGCCGATGTTATCGCTGGATACAAGGAGTCAGGTAAATCATGCATTCAAGTTTTTTTTTATAGATCAAAACAAAATTGGGGTAATCAAGCATTTTTTCCTAAACATGATCCAGATGAAAATCTAAAAGAAGTATTGAATTCATTTGTTCCTCAGTTTTATGAAAACAAAGCAGTTCCCAGTTCTATAATTTTAAGTGAAGATATTAAAGAAAAAAAATTGTTAGAAAAAACCTTATCAAAAAAAGAAGGTAAACAAATTATTATCTCTACTGCAAAACAGGGTTCAAAACTAAAAGTGATAAATTTAGCAATAAAAAATGCAAAAGATAGTTTAAATAGAAAACTATATGAAAGTCAAAATAACAGAAGTTTACTGGATGAAATTGCAAAAAAATTTAAATTAGAAAATAGTATTAGTGTTATTGAGGTTTATGATAATAGCCACATTCAAGGAACAAATAGTGTTGGTGGGCTCATTACATATGGTGAAGAAGGATTTATAAAAAAAAGATACAGAAAATTTAATATAAAAACTGAAGAATATAAGCAAGATGATTATGGCATGATCAAAGAAGTTTTAACTAGAAGATTTGATAGAGCTATTAAAAAAAAAGGTAACTTTCTCTCTTTTCCAGATCTTATATTAATTGACGGTGGTAAAGGTCAGTATTCAACTGCAAGAGAAACTATGAATGATTTAGGATTAAATGAAGTTCCTATAATAGCAATCGCAAAAGGTAAATTCAGGAATAGTGGTAATGAAACTTTTTTTCATAATGGAAAAGAGATTAAATTTTCAAGAAATGATCCTACTTTATTCTTTCTACAAAGAATTAGGGACGAAGCACATAGATTCGCTATAACTGCTCATAGAGCAAAAAGAAAGAAAGGAATTAGTAAATCACTTTTAGATCAAATCGATGGAATAGGATCAGTTAGAAAAAGAGCATTATTAAACCATTTTGGGTCAGCTAGATCAGTAGAATCTGCTAGCTTAGATGAAATAAAATCTGTCGAAGGTGTTGAGGAAAAAGTAGCAAAAAAGATATATAATTTTTTTCACGAATGAAAATTAAAATACCAAATTATTTGACAATAGGAAGAATAATTATTGTACCTATTTTTGTATTTGCTTATTATTTGCCAGGTTTTTATGGAGATGTCATACCATTTGCTTTATTTCTAATAGCATCTTTTACTGATTTTTTAGATGGACTTTTGGCTAGAATGTACAAGGAAGAATCTAAACTTGGGGAGCTTCTTGATCCCATAGCTGATAAAATAATTGTAGCAACTGCCCTAATATTGTTAGTAATGGATGGAACAATTAAAAATTATGAAGTTATTGCTGCAATAATTATTTTAACAAGAGAAATTTTAATTTCAGGATTAAGAGAATTTTTAGCCAAAGGCAAAATTAAACTTCCAGTATCAAATCTTGCAAAATTAAAAACTTTTTTACAAATGTTTTCAATATCTATTTTGTTAACTGGTGAAACAGGAAATAAAATATTAAATTTTCAAGATTATAATGCGCAAACAATTGGAATTACATTATTGTGGTTTTCCGCATTTTTAACACTTTACACTGGATATGAATACTTAAGAAAAGGCATTGATCACGCAATATCAGAAGATAACAAAAATTAAGCTGCTTTTTTTGGTCTAACTGTTTTTTGATAACTTTCAGATAAATCTATAATTGTATTACAAACTTGAAATTTATTTTCTAAAATTGAAGCAACAGGAGTAATTTCTGCTGCAGTACCTGTTAAAAAACAACCTACAAAATTTGGTAATTCACTAGGTAAAATTTTTCTTTCGTGTACTTTTATATTTTTAGATTTTGCAATATCTATTACTGTTCTTCTAGTAATGCCATCTAAAAATGAGTCTGGTATTGGTGTATGTAAATTGCCATCTTTGTCTTTAAAAAAAATGTTGGCGCTTGTTGACTCGGCAACATTTCCCTCATGATCCAACATTAGAGCCTCGGAATAACCTTTTTTTTCAGCCTCATGTTTTGATAATGTGCATATCATATATAAACCAGCAGCTTTGCTTTTCCATGGAATAGTATCTGGTGCTGGCCTCTTCCATCTTGAGACGTCTAATCTAATTCCATCTAATTTCAACTTAGGATCAAAATAATCTCCCCATTCCCATGTTGCAATGGCAACGTTAATTCTTGTATTCTGAGCTGAGACACCCATCATCTCACTACCTCTCCAAGCAAAAGGTCTTACATATCCATTGAGTACATTTTGAACTGAAACAATTTTTTTTGTTGATTGATTTATTTCATCTTTTGAGTAAGGAATTTTCATATCCATCAACTCAGCAGATTGAAAAAGTCTATCTGTGTGCTCTTCAAGCTTAAAAATTTGGCCATCATATACTCTTAAGCCCTCAAATACTAAGCTAGCGTAGTGTAAACCATGGCTAATTACATGCAGTTTCGCATCCTGCCATTCAACAAGCTCATTGTTGTACCAGATTTTCCCGTCTCTTTTATCAAATGGTATCATTAGATTTTTTTTACAAAAAAATATCTTTGTATATATAATATGTCAATATAACTTACCAATAATGAATGAACTTTTATACCTAAAAGATGTGCATGTTAAGGAATTCATAGAGAGGCTATTTGTTGCATACAGAGAGTCATTTTCTGACCCAAAAAAAACACTTGATAATTTATCCTTAGGCACCGCTCACCACAAAGTAATGCACTTAATTTCTTTATATAGCGGCATAACTATATCAGATTTACTTAAAAAACTAAAAATAACCAAACAAAGTCTTAATCGGGTTTTAAAAGATTTGGATAATAGTAAGTATATAAATTTTGAAAAAGATCATAGAGACACGAGAGTTAAACATATTTTTTTAACTGATAAAGGTAATGAAATTTATCAAAAAATTTTTGAAATTCAAAAAAAAAGAATTTACAAGGTATTGCTAAACTCAACTTCGGAAGAAGTAGCTTATTTTAATAAAATATTAAAAAAATTAATTAATGAAAAAATATAAAGCTCATATTTTAGTTGTAGACGATGATGATAGGATTAGAGAACTTCTAAAGGAATATTTAACAGAGGAAAATTACCTAATCTCAACTTCAAATAATGCAGAAAATGCAAAACAAAAAATAGAATTGATCAAATTTGATATAATAATACTAGATATAATGATGCCAGGTCAAAGTGGTTTAGATCTAACTCATAACCTAAGGGAAAAAATTAATACTCCAATAATACTTTTAACCGCCATGGGTGAACCAAATGAGCGAATTGAAGGTTTAGAAAAAGGTGCGGATGATTATCTTCCAAAACCATTTGAACCAAAAGAATTAGTCTTAAGGATACAAAATATCCTTAAAAAAACCGAAAATAAAAATCTAATCAATGAAATTATGTTTAATGAAATTAACATCAACTTAAAAAAATTAGTTATAATTAAAAAAAATTTCACTTATAAAATAAATAATACTGAAAAAATTATTCTTGAAAAAATGATTAATTCACCTGGTAAAACTTTTTCAAGAGATGAGATTGGAAAACTGATTAAAATTGATAAAGAAAGATCTATTGATGTAATAATAACAAGGCTAAGAAAGAAAATTGAGGATGATCCCAAAAATCCAAAATATCTTCAAACAATAAGAGGAGCTGGATATGTCCTTTGGATGGAATAAATGTTAAAAAATATTTTACCAAAACGTCTTTTTTATAGGGGACTTCTTATTGTTGCGGCTCCAGTAATTATTATGCAGCTAACAATTTCAGTTGTTTTTTTTGATAGTCTCTGGATTAAAACTAATAATGGGATGACAAAAGCATTGGTAGGAGAAGTTAATACATTTCTAAAAGCTTATCAAAAAGAGGAATATGATAGAGAGTCTTTAATAAATCTTTTTCAAAAATATTTAGACTTTAGCATTTCATACAAAGACTCAAAAATTTTACCAAATGAGGTTCCAGAAAAATGGTATAGCCCTATAGACAGGAGTCTCAGAAGAGAACTTAAAGCAAAAGAATTAATTTATTGGTTTGATACAAGATCATACAAAGATTTAATAGATTTAAAAATAGAATTTTCAGATGGTTATTTTCAATTTTACATCCCCAAAGAAAGAGTCACTAGCAGCTCAGCCAGATTGTTTGCTTTGTGGATAACTCTCCCTGCCATATTTGTCATTGCTATCGCAATAATATTTCTTAAAAATCAAACGAGGCCAATTATTAAATTAGCAAAGGCATCTGAAAAATTTGGTAGAGGTGAGAATATTGATGACTTTAAGCCTTCTGGAGCACTCGAAATTAGAATGGCTGGAGATGAGTTTGATAAAATGCGAAAAAGAATCCAAAGACACCTTAACCAAAGATCAGAAATGCTATCAGGTATTAGTCATGACTTGCGTACTCCACTTACAAGAATTAAACTTCAGCTCTCTATGATTAAAGATACAAATATCTCTGAAAAAATGTCTCAAGACGTAATTGAGATGGAAAAAATGCTTAATGAATATCTTCAATTTGCTAGCTCAAGCTCAATAGAAAAAACTGAAACATTTAATCTTTCAGAATTAATATTTTTAACAATTAATAAATATGAAAATAATAATATTTCTACTGAAATACAAAATAAGATTTATTTTGATGGAAGAAAAAATTTAATTCAAAGATGCTTAAATAATATTATCGATAATGCTATAAGATTTGGCAATTTAATAAAAATTTCTCTTAAAACAAATAAAAATAATATTTTAATTAAAATTGATGATGATGGCCCAGGAATTGATGAAAAGGAACTAGATAATGTTTTTAAACCTTTTTATAAAATTGATAAAGGAAGGGATATCTCAAAGTCAAGTGTTGGTTTGGGCTTATCTATTGCACTTGATATAATTAAATCACACGGTGGTAAAATAAATCTTACTAAATCTTCTGCCGATGGTCTAAGTGTTGAAATTATCTTGCCTTTTTAGATTTTTTTCTTTTGGACGCAGAAAGCCTTTTTTCTAGATTTTCAATTCTCTTCTCTAAAATTTCTACTTCCTCTTTTGTAGTTAGTTGCATTTTGAATACTATTTCATCCCTTTTAGTTTTCAAAACATTTAATATTTCAGAACTTAGATCTTTATAACTTATTATACCTTGCTCGATTACTTTTGTAACTTTATCAAATAAAAATTTAGACTTTGTCATATAATTTAAAATAATTAGTATAATATATAAGATATAAAAAAATATGTTTATTAACAATTTTGACCCAGTTGCTTTTGAGTTATTTAACTTTCAAATAAGGTGGTACTCTCTCTCATATATATTTGGAATATTATTAGGCTGGATTTACTGTAAAAGAATTATAAATGATGATGAAATTCAAAAACTATTTGATGATCTTATAAGTTTAATTATAATTGGAATTATTATAGGTGGTAGATTAGGATATGTCATACTCTACAACCCAATATACTATTTTAGTAATCCTATAGAAATATTTATGTTTTGGAATGGTGGAATGTCTTTTCATGGCGGTTTGCTGGGTGTAATTATCGCTACAATAATTTTTGGGAAAAAAAATAACCAAAATCCATATAAATTTTTAGATCTAATATCGATTTCGGCTCCTATTGGAATTTTTTTTGGAAGGATTGCCAATTTTATTAATTCAGAATTATATGGTCGTACAACTGATGTGCCTTGGTCTGTGATTTTCATTAAAGTAGATATATTATCAAGACATCCATCACAACTATACGAAGCTTTCTTTGAAGGTGTACTATTATTTATACTTATGAATTATTTTCTTAAAAAAAATTATCTTTCAAATCCTGGATTGATATCTTCTCAATTTCTTATTTTTTACTCATTTTTAAGATTTTTAGTAGAGTTTTTTAGACAACCAGATGAGCATATTGGATTTATTATTTTTAATCTTAGCCTTGGGCAATTCATTAGCATTGGATTTTTTACTCTAGGATTATTTTTATTTTTTAAAACAAAAAATGAAGTTAAATCATAAAAATATTATTCCTTTTGATAAGTTTATGGCTGATATGCTTTATAATACTAAAAAAGGATATTACATAAAGTCAAATCCTTTTGGTAAAAACGGAGATTTTATTACATCACCTAATATTTCAATTATGTTTTCAGAAATGATTGCAATATGGTGTTTATCTTTTTTAAAAAATCAAAATTTACAAAAAAAAATTAGTATCATTGAATTAGGAGCTGGTAATGGAGAAATGATATTTCAAATTATAAGTATTTTTAAAAAGCTAGGTATTAAAGCTAAATTTTTTATTATCGAAAAAAGTAATCACTTAATAAAAATACAAAAAAAAAAATTATCTTCATATGGTGTAAAATGGCTTAAGTCAGTATCAGAAGTGATAACAAAAAATAATATTTTTTTAGCAAATGAACTTTTTGATGCATTGCCAGTTAAGCAATTTATTAAAAAAGATAATTTTTGGTTTGAAATTTGTGTTAAAGAAGATATTAATGGAAAGTTTAGTTTCACAAAAATCAAGAAAAACATTAGTGAAATAGAAAAAAAGTTTAAAATTAACTTAAGTAAAAATCAAAATTTTATTGAATTTTCAACGGAGTCTTATAATTTAATTTCAAAAATTTCAAAAAAAATTAATAATTCTAATAGTTGCTTATTAATAATTGACTATGGAGCAACTAAAGAAAAAATGGTAAATTCTGTTCAGGCAATTTATAATCACAATCATATAAACATTTTTGATAAGCCATATTTATCTGATATTTCATATTGTCCAAATTTTTCATTATTAAAGAAAATTATCGAAAATAATAATCTTTTTGTTAATGGAATTAGTACTCAAAAAGAATTTTTAGAAAGACTGGGAATTAAAACTAGAGCTGAGATACTCTCTCAAAATGCATCTTTTACTGCTAAGGCAAATATTTACTATAGATTAAAAAGATTAATTGATGATAAATATATGGGTCACTTGTTTAAAGTAATGTTTGTTACAAAAAATAAAAGTTCTTTTAATTTAGGATTTAATAATGATTAAAAGTAAAAAACTAGTAAAATT
This sequence comes from uncultured Pelagibacteraceae bacterium, assembly GCA_902522225.1. Classification (GTDB taxonomy): domain Bacteria; phylum Pseudomonadota; class Alphaproteobacteria; order Pelagibacterales; family Pelagibacteraceae; genus Pelagibacter. The sequence goes on along the minus strand of CABYUS010000015.1, from coordinate 6,562 downwards.
TAAAGAAATAAGTCATGGTTTTTTTGGGAGAAATGGTGGTTTCTCTACTGGTATTTACAGAAGTTTAAATTGTGGAATTGGTTCAAAAGATAAAAAAGAGAATGTTAGAAAGAATTTAAATTTAATAAATAAAAAAATAAAGTGTAAAAATAATAATTTAATTCTTATGAAACAAACACATAGTAATAAATTTAAATTTATAAGTAGGTATAACAAAATTAAATCAAACAGAATAAGTTGTGATGCATTAGTTACTAATATTAAAGGTAAATGCTTGGGAGTGCTAACTGCTGATTGTGCACCGATTCTAATTTACGATAAAGATATTAAAATGATTGGTGCTATACACGCAGGTTGGAGGGGTGCTTTTAACGAAATAGTTAAGAAAGTGCTTATTTTTTTTAAAAAAAAAGGCAGTAATTTTAATAATATATATGCAGTGATTGGTCCATGTATATTACAAAATAATTACGAAGTTAAAAAAGATTTTTTTAAAAAATTCATTAAAAAAGATCAAAAAAGTAGAAAATTTTTTTCTATTAAAAAAAATAAAACATATTTTAGCCTAAATAGTTATATAAAATACGAAATAAGAAAATTGGGTATAAAAAATATTGAAATTATTAATAAGGATACTTATAATTTTAGAAATAATTTTTTTAGTGCTAGAAAATCAATCAAAAATAAAGTAAATGATTATGGTAGGAATATTTCAGTAATAATGATTAATTAACATTTTCTAATGAAGCTACTAACAGGAAACAGTAATAAAAATTTAAGTATTAAAATTTCAAAATATTTAAAAAGTAAACTTGTAAATTCAAATATTAAAAATTTTGCTGATGGTGAAATTTATATTGAAATAAATGAAAATATTAGAGGAAATAGTATTTTCATAATACAATCTATTTCTTCACCTGCTAATGATAATTTAATGGAATTACTAATTTGCATTGATGCATTAAAAAGATCTTCAGCAAAAAATATTACAGCAGTAATACCCTATTTTGGTTATGCAAGACAAGATCGAAAAGTTGTTCCAAGAACATCCATTTCTGCAAAACTGGTTTCTAATCTTATAACAAAGGCTGGAGCGGATAGAGTGGTTACAGTTGATTTGCACGCAGGTCAGATTCAAGGTTTTTTTGATATCCCAGTTGATAACTTATTTTCCACTCCAATATTTGCAAGACATATAAAGAAAAATTTAAAAGGAAAAAATATGATATGCGTTGCCCCAGATGTTGGGGGAACCCAAAGAGCAAGAGCACTTGGAAAAATTTTAGATATTGGTCTAGCTATTGTTGATAAAAGAAGACCAGCACCAGGAAAATCACGAGTTATGAATATAATAGGTAATGTCAAAAATAAAACATGTATTCTGGTTGATGATATAATCGACTCTGGAGGAACAATTGTTAATGCAGCAAATGAATTAATAACGAAAGGTGCTAAAGAAGTGCACGTCTATGTTTCACATGGAGTGCTGAGTGGGTCAGCTATAGATAAAATTAAAAAATCAAAAATTAAAAAATTAGTAATAACTGATACTATTGATAATCATGAAAAAATTAAAAAAGTAAGAAATATTGAAGTTTTATCTATATCTGGACTTATGGGTGAAGCAATTAAACGTATATCTAATTCAACCTCAGTTTCAGATTTATTCAAATAATTTGCTTGAGTTATTAAATAACATAGGTTAAAAAACCGCTTTTATGAATTCAATAGATTTATCAATAAGAAATACAAAAACCAAAGGTGAACTTAACCTCCTAAGATTAGATGATAAAGTTCCTGGAATAGTTTATGGAGGCACTGAAGATAACAAAAAAGTTTCTGTTAGTAAAAAAATATTAAAAAATTTAATTGAGAAAGAAAATTTTTTATCAAATATACTAAGTGCAAATATAGATGGAAGATCTGAAGATGTGCTACCTAGAGAGATAAAATATAATACTTTGTCAGATGAACCAATACACATTGACTTCTTAAGAATTGTAAAAGGAGCTAATGTTGTACTAGAAATACCAGTAAAATTTATTAACCATGAAAAGTCTCCAGGACTTAAAAGAGGTGGAGTGTTAAACATAGTAAGAAGAAAAGTTGAGCTTAAATGTCTTGCGGAAAATATCCCTGGTGAGCTTGTGGTAGATCTTGAAAATGTTGATATTGGGGAAAGTTTTAAAATTTCCTCAATTAACTTACCTGATAGAGTTGTTCCAACAATTAGAGGAAGAGATTTTGTTATTGCAACACTTGCAGCACCAACGGTCATAAAAGAACCTGAAAAACCAGCCGAAGCAACTGAAGAAGGTAAAGATGGCGAAGAAACAGCTTCAGAAGCAGAAGCTAAAGCAAGTGATGGAGATAAAAAAGACTCAGATAAAAAAGATAATGAGGAAAAAAAATCTCCTCAAGAAAAAAAATAATTCAAATATAGTGATAAGAGTTTTATAGATATGCTTCTTTTTGTAGGACTAGGTAATCCTAGTCCAGATAATGAAAATAATAGACATAATATTGGTTTCAAAATTATAGATGCAATAAACCTAAAATATAGTTTATCAAAACAAAAACCGAAATTTAAAGGTCTTCTTACTACAGGAAAAATTGGTGATGAAAAAGTTTTTGCAATAAAACCTTTAACATTTATGAATAATTCAGGAATTTGTATAAGAGAATTAATAGAATATTTTAAAATTGACCCAGAAGATGTAATTGTCTTCCATGATGATTTAGATATTATCTTTGGAAAGATAAAAACTAAATTTGGAGGATCAAGTGCAGGTCACAATGGAATAGAATCATTGGATAAATTTATAGGCAAAGACTATTCTAGAGTAAGAATAGGTATAGGAAAACCAAATGGAAAAGCTCAAGTTGTTGATCATGTTCTAAAAGATTTTGATGAAGAAGAAAAGTTAGAACTAGAAAATATTACAAAAAATATTACAGACTCAATTACAATTTTAATAGAAAAAAAATTAGATCTTTTCTCAAGTACTGTAAATAATAACTAATGAGTTTTAAATGTGGAATTGTTGGGTTGCCCAATGTAGGGAAGTCAACTTTGTTTAACGCTTTAACCAATTCAAGCAAAGCACAAGCTGCAAATTTCCCTTTTTGTACAATTGATCCTAATATTGGAGTCGTTCCTGTTCCAGACGAAAGACTTGATCAATTAAATAAAATTTCAAATTCTAAAAAAAAAATTAATACAACAATTTCGTTTGTAGATATTGCTGGATTGGTTAAGGGCGCTTCAAAGGGAGAGGGTTTAGGTAATAAATTTTTATCACATATTCGAGAAGTTGATGCAATTATTCATTTAATTAGATGTTTTGACTCGGATGATATTCAAAATGTTAATTCATCAGTAGACCCTGTCAGAGATCTTGAAATTATTGAAACAGAAATGATGATTGCAGATATGGAGTCAATAAATAAAAGACTAGAAAAAAATAATAAAAAAAATATTGATGAAGATCAAATTAATGTTTTAGAAACTATCCTAGAATACATAAACAATAATAAAGACCTTAATGAATTAGGTAAATATTTCAATAAAAAACAGTTAAACATTTCAGGACTACTATCTGTAAAACCAAAAATTTATGTTTGCAATGTGGATGAAGCAAGCATTGCAAATGGAAATAATTATACAAAAAAATTTATTGAAAAATTTGGAGAAGATAACACCTTAATTGTATCAGCTGATATAGAAAACCAGATAAACTCCTTTGAAGTCAATGAAAAAAATAATTATATGAAGATGATTGGACTACAAAATACTGGGCTAGGATTATTAATCAAGAAAGGCTATAATATTCTTGAATTAGAAACTTTTTTTACTTCTGGTCCTGAAGAAACAAGAGCTTGGACTATTAAAAAAAATTGTTTAGCTCCCGAGGCTGCTGGAGAAATACATACAGATTTTGAAAAAGGATTTATTAGGGCTGAAACTGTATCTTATGAAGATTTTGTATCAAATAATGGATGGGTTAATTCTAAAACTAATGGCAAAATGAGATTGGAAGGTAAAGATTATATTGTAAAAGATGGGGATGTTCTAAACTTTAGGTTCAATACGTGACCAAATTCTTTTCATTGAGAAGTAAACGAGAATTGACAAAATAATTAGATATACAATTACCTTAAAACCAATTCTATGTCTTGTTTCTAAATGTGGTTCAGCAGACCATGTTAAAAAAGTCACAACATCTTTTGACATTTGATCTATAGTTGCTTCTGTCCCATCGTTGTATTCTACTATTCCGTCATCTAGAGGATTTGCCATTTTAATCTTATTGCCATACATATATTTATTATAGTAAACACCATCATCTAACTCTATATTTGCAGGTGGTTCTTCATAACCATTTAATACTGAATAAAGATAATTTGCCCCTCCGCCTCTAGCTTTAACCAACACAGACATATCAGGTGGATAAGCGCCACCGTTTGCTGATTTGGCCTCATTATCATTTAAATATGGATTTACAAATTTATCTGAAAGTTTTCCTGGTCTTTCAAACATTTCACCATATTCATCTGGTCCATCAACAACTATAAAGCTCGCAGCTATTGCTTTTGCTTCCTCTAGTGAGAACTCAGGTCCACCCTCTTGAGCTAAATTTCTATAACTTAAATGTTTCATTGAATGACAAGAAGCACATACTTCAGTGTATACTTGATATCCTCTCTGTAACGAACCTCTATCAAAAGTTCCAAATAACCCATTAAAACTCCAATCCACCTTTAACAGATCAATTTTTTCTGCTGATAAAGCTAAGTTACTGTTGAATATTAATACAAAAGTGAAAATAATAGATTTAATTTTTTTCATCTATTTATAAATTATTTTTCTGAGATTTATGTTTAGCAGCACTCATTGCTACACTCCCTCCCAGGACTGGCTCTGTAAGACTCAAAGGTAGTGGTAAGGTTCTCTCTTTTTTTCCTAACAACGGTAAAATAATTAAAAAATGAGCAAAATAATATGCTGTGGCTACTCTAGCTACTAATAGATAAAGCCCTTCTGCAGGCATTGCGCCAACATATCCTAATATAAGAACGTCTAATACAAGGATCCAATAAAATTGACGATAAAGAGGTCTAAAAACTGCTGATCTTATTTTTGATGTATCTAACCATGGTAAAACTGCTAGAACACCTATTGCCGCAAACATTGCAATTACACCCATAAGTTTATCTGGAACAGATCTTAAAATTGCATAAAAGGGCAATAAATACCATTCTGGAACTATATGTGTTGGCGTAACTAAAGGATCAGCCTCAATATAATTATCTGCATGGCCTAATATATTAGGAGAATAAAATACAAAAAAAGCAAATACGATCATAAATAATAATAGTGCAAATAAATCTTTTACAACAATGTATGGATGAAATGGCACTGTATCTTTAGATGGTTTTTGTAGATCAATTCCAATTGGATTATTATTACCTGGTACATGAAGAGCCCATATATGAAGCACAACTAGTCCTAAAATTAAGAAAGGAATTAGGTAATGTAGTGCAAAAAATCTTGTTAGAGTTGGATTGTCAACTGAGTAACCTCCCCATAACCATGTTACTACACTTTCTCCAACAAATGGTATCGCGCTAAATAGATTCGTAATTACTGTAGCCCCCCAAAAACTCATTTGTCCCCAAGGCAGAACATATCCCATGAATGCAGCTGCCATCATAAGAACATAAATTATAATTCCTAAAATCCAAATAATTTCTCTCGGAGATTTGTAAGAACCATAAAACAAAGATCTAAATATGTGTATATAAACAGCTAAAAAAAACATTGAAGCACCATTCGCATGAACATATCTTAGCAACCAACCATAGTTTACATCTCTCATTATATGTTCAACACTTGCAAATGCTAAATCAGCATGTGCAATATAATGCATAGCAAGAACTAACCCGGTTATAATCTGAGTAATCAAACAGAAAGTAAGAATTCCACCAAATGTCCACCAATAATTTAGATTTTTTGGTGTTGGATAATCAGTTAGGTGTTTACCTAAAGTTAATAAAGGTAATCTATCGTTAAACCATTTGCCAAATTTAGAACTGGGCGTGTATTCATGATCGCTCATTAAATTATCCTATTTTAATTGTTTTAGAGTTAATAAATTCATATTTAGGGACTTCCATGTTAGTTGGGGCAGGCCCTTTTCTGATTCTTCCAGACGTATCATAATGTGAGCCATGACATGGACAAAACCATCCATCGTAATCACCTTTATCATTTAAAGGCACACATCCTAAATGAGTACAAATTCCAAGCATAACTAACCATTCAGGATTTGCAGCTCTATCCTCATCTTTTTCAGGATGTTTTAATTCATTAATGTCAACTGATCTAGCTTTATCAATTTCTTCCTGTGTTCTTCTTTTAATAAAAACGGGTTTCCCTCTCCATAAAACTGTTATTGATTTACCTGGCTCGACAGAGCTAATATCAACTTCAGTACTGGCTAGTGCTTTTACAGATGCATCTGGATTCATTTGATCCACTAAGGGCCAAACAACTCCAGCC
>CABYUS010000014.1 GCA_902522225.1 uncultured Pelagibacteraceae bacterium | reverse complement strand
AAATATATCCTAACGAAAATTTTACTTTAACTGATGATATGATTGTAGACAATAAAATCAAAGAAGAATTTTATAAAAATGAATTAGTAAAAATTGTGCTACTATTAGATGATCTTGATAAGGATAAATATACAAAAAAAATACTAAGACATTTGGCTAAATCAAATATTGAAAATGGAAGTGAAATGTTAGCGGCAGAGCTTGCTACAAAAATTTCAAGATATGATTATGCAATTCAAATATCAAAAATTGCTTCTTATGAAAAAAGATTTCATAATAAATATAATTATCCTATTATAAGTACACCAAAAAAAGTTAATCAAAGAAAAATTCCAGAATCAGCATTTATATTATCTATAATAAGGCAAGAAAGTGAATTTGATATGTCGGCTAATAGTAGTGCTGGAGCAAAAGGTTTAATGCAATTGATGCCTTACACTGCTAAAATTGTATCTAAGCAAGCAAACCTACCTTACGCAAGATCTAGACTTACTACAGATCCTGAATATAATATAAACTTAGGATCTCATTATATTGCTGGACTAATTTTAGATTATGAAGGTGCCTACCCTTTTGCTATAGCCGCATATAATGCTGGACCAAAAAGAGTTAAATATTGGAAAAAAATTAATAAAAATCCTCAAAAAAATCAAATTGATTATGTTGATTGGATTGAGTTAATTAAATTTAAAGAAACCAGAAATTATGTTCAAAGAGTTTTAGAGAATTATAATGTCTATAGATATATTCTTGAGAAAAAACCAATCAAAATGAAGAATTTTTTCAAAAATGAAACGCTTTATTAAATTGTGGCGGAAGGAGAGGGATTCGAACCCTCGGTAGGTCATTATAACCTACGGAAGTTTAGCAAACTCCTGGTTTAAACCAACTCACCCATCCTTCCTACATACACCCTGTGTAACTTGAAATCATTGAATATTCAATATTTATAAAGTATTTTCATACAAATATGAAAAATAAATACTCAGTATTTTCTTTAATAAAAAATGCATTTTCGCATCATGAAAATTGGCAAAGAGCTTGGGGAGATCCTGAACCAAAAAAAGAATATGATGCTATAATTGTTGGTGGTGGTGGTCATGGTTTGGCTACTGCATATTATTTAGCTAAAAAACATAAAATCACAAATATAGCTGTTTTAGAAAAAGGTTGGATTGGTGGGGGTAATACTGGAAGAAATACAACTATAATAAGATCAAATTACCTATGGGATGCTAGTGCAGGTCTTTATGATCATGCTTTAAAAATTTGGGAGGGTTTGTCTCAAGAGTTAAATTATAATGTAATGTTTAGTCAAAGAGGTGTTATGAATCTTGCTCATAATTTACAGGATGTTAGAGACCTAAAAAGAAGAACACACGCAAACAGATTAAATGGTATTGATGCAGTTTGGTTAAATACTAACGAAGTAAAAAAATTTTGTCCAATTATAAATACTTCTCAAGATATTCGTTATCCAGTACTTGGTGGAACTCTGCAAAAAAGAGCTGGCACAGCAAGACATGATGCAGTGGCTTGGGGTTATGCAAGAGGAGCTGATGCCTTGGGAGTTGATATAATTCAAAATTGTGAAGTTAAAGGTATCAAAAGAAATGGTAAAGAAGTTATAGGAGTTGAAACGTCAAAAGGATTTATTAAAACAAAAAAAATAGGAGTTGTTGCAGCAGGTCACTCAAGTGTAATCGCAAATATGGCTGGTTTAAAATTACCACTTGAGAGTAAACCACTACAAGCGTTAGTCTCTGAACCAGTGAAACCAGTAATTGATACTGTGGTTATGTCAAATGCTGTTCATGCATATGTAAGTCAATCTGACAAAGGGGAACTTGTTATTGGTGCTGGAACAGACTCATATGTATCATATACTCAAAAAGGTAGTCATAATGTTGTAGAAGAAACATTAAGAGCAATTCTAGAACTTTATCCAATATTCAGCAGAATGAAAATGTTAAGACAATGGGGAGGTATTGTTGATATCTGTCCTGATGCAAGTCCGATTATTAGCAAAACTCAAATTAAAGGTTTATATTTTAATTGTGGTTGGGGCACAGGTGGATTTAAAGCTACACCTGGATCAGGAGATTTATTTGCACACACTATTGCAAATGACGAACCACATAAATTAAACGCTGCATTTAATATTAATAGATTTGTTAGTGGTGATCTTGTTGATGAACATGGCGCAGCAGCAGTAGCACACTAATGTTTGTTATAAATTGTCCATTCTGTGGTGAAAGAGATCAATCAGAATTTTCTTCTGGAGGTGAAGCGCATATTATAAGACCAAAACAACCTACTGAATTGAGTGATGATCAATGGGCTGAGTACTTATTCATGAGAAAAAATATCAAAGGTGTTCAATTTGAAAGATGGAATCATGCTCATGGTTGCAGAAAATGGTTTAATATGATCAGGGATACATCAAATGATAAAATTCACGCTATTTATAAAATGGGTGAAAAACCTCCTATTGTATAAACATGTCAAAAGAACTTAGAGTAAATAGCAAATATATTGATCAAACAACACGAATACCATTTAAATTTAACGGAAAAACCTTTTATGGTTTCAAAGGAGATACTTTAGCATCAGCTCTTTTATCAAATAATGTACATCTTGTAGGAAGAAGTTTTAAATATCATAGACCCAGAGGAATTATGACATGTGGTTCAGAAGAACCTAATGCAATAGTTCAGGTTAGTAATGACCCTTCTCTAACTGAGCCAAACGTCAGAGCTACAGAAATAGAACTATATGAAGGACTAGAAGCAAATAGTCAAAATTGTTGGCCAAGTGTAAATTTTGATATTGGAGGTATTAATAATTTTCTGTCCCCTTTTCTACCAGCTGGATTTTACTATAAGACTTTTATGTGGCCTGCTAGTTTTTGGGAAAAATATGAATTCTTTATAAGACATTCAGCTGGACTAGGAAAAGCACCAACAAAACCTGACCCAAACATATATGATCATCAATATGCACATTGTGACGTGTTAGTGATTGGCGGTGGTATATCAGGAGTTATAGCAGCCAAATTGTCTGCAGAAAAAAAATTAAATACAATATTGTTAGACGATAAAAAAGATTTAGGTGGAGTAAGTATTTATAATAATGATGATAACTTTAAAATAAATGATCAAAATGTTTCAAAATGGCTAAGCAATGAAATTGAAAATTTAAAAAAATATCCAAACCTAAGTATAAAAACTAGAACTAGTCTAGCCGCTTTCCATGGATATAATTATCTTTTGGCTAGAGAAAATTTAACTGATCATTTAAACGTTAATGACAGAAAAGATAAAATTAGACAAAGACTTTGGAAAATTAGAGCAAAAAAAGTAGTAATTGCAACTGGTGCTATAGAAAGACCATTAATATTTAATAACAATGATAGACCAGGTATTTTGTTAAGCTCATCTATAAAAAAATATATTGATTACTATGGTGTTAAATGTGGAACTAAAATTTCTATATTTACCTCTAATGATAGTGCTTATGAAACAGTGCTTTCTCTCTATAAAAACGGTGTAAAAATAAATTCAATTATAGACATAAGGGATAAATCAGAATCATTAATAGTTAAAAAAGTTCAAGATATTGGTATTAAAATTTACTGGAAACATACAGTAGTTAATACAAAAGGATATAAACGTATCAACTCTGTAGAATTAATGAAATTAAATGAAAAAGGAACTGGGGTAATTGGTGACAAAATTAATGAAAGTTGTGATTGTCTTGGAATATCTGGAGGATGGACACCAATGGTTCATTTATTTACGCAATCTGGTGGTAAATTAGAATTTAATAGAATAGATAATATGTTTATACCCGATGAAAACAAGAGCCCATCAGAACAAATTAGTGTTGGATCATGTAACGGTGATCTTGAACTAGATGATATAATAAAAAAAACAAATTTAAAAACTAAAGAGTTCCTCGATATAAATACTTCTATTTTTGATAGCCTAAAAATACAAAACTCCAAAGAAAAAAATAAAAAAAATATTTGGCTACTACCATCGGACAAAGCACTTGGGAAAACAAAACCATTTCTTGATTTTCAAAATGACTCAACAGCTAAAGATGTAAAGTTAGCTCTAAGGGAAGGTTTTAAATCTATAGAACATGTAAAAAGATACACGACTACAGGTATGGGTACAGATCAAGGAAAATTATCAAATATGCATGCCCTAGGAATTATTGCAGATACAACTGGAACAAATATGGGTGAACTTGGAACAACTACTTTTAGACCTCCATTCACACCGTTAACTTTTGGTGCAATTGTTGGAAGAAATGTCGGTCAGTTTTTTGATCATACAAGATATTCTGCGATGCACAACTGGCACGAAACAAATGGTGCTAAATTTGAAAATGTGGGACAATGGAAAAGACCTTGGTATTACCCAAAAAATAAAGAGTCAATGCACGAAGCAGTACAGAGAGAAAGTAAAGCTGCGAGAGATAGCGCAGGTATATTAGATGCCTCAACTCTTGGAAAAATTGATATTCAAGGAACTGACGCATCTGAGTTTTTAAATAGAGTATACACGAATGCTTGGTCAAAATTACAAATTGGGAAATGTCGATATGGATTAATGTTAAATGAGGATGGAATGGTTTATGATGATGGTGTAACTACTAGATTAGGTGAAAATCACTATATTATGACCACAACAACCGGTGGAGCAGCAAATGTTTTAAATAAATTAGAAGACTATCTTCAAACAGAATGGCCTGAATTAGATGTTTATTTAACAACTGTAACCGACCATTTTTCAACAATAAGTATTTGTGGACCAAATTCAAAAAAAATTGTTAACAAAATGATCCCTGACTTAGATTTGTCTGATCAAAACTTTCCTCATATGTCTTTTAAAAATTCATCAATAAATGGAGTTAGATGTAGGGTAATGAGAATTAGTTTTACTGGAGAGCATAGTTACGAAATTAACATTCAATCAAATTATGCTAAAAATGTGTGGGAAATGTCTATGGAGGCTGGTAAGGAATACAATATAACACCCTATGGTACTGAAACTATGCATTTATTAAGAGCTGAAAAAGGTTTCATTATAACTGGTCAAGACACAGATGGAACTTTAACTCCCGTAGATTTACAAATGGACTGGATAGTAAGCAAAAAGAAATATGACTTTATTGGTAAAAGGTCTTTGTATAGGAGTGATACAATAAGAGAGGATAGAAAACAATTGGTTGGTCTTATAACAGAGGACCCTAATGAAGTTTTAGAAGAAGGAGCACAAATAGTAGAAGACTTAAATAAAAAACCAATAGAAATGTTAGGACATGTTACATCAAGTTATTTTAGTCCAAATTTAAATAAATCAATTGCTTTAGCTGTTGTAGTGAGTGGAAAGAATCTTAGAGGAAAAAAATTATTTGTACCAATGGAAAACAAAAACATTAATGTAACTATTACTGATACAGTGTTTTATGATAAAGAAAATAAGAGGCTAAATGCTTAATTTAGAAACTTCAATACAAGGAAATAAAAGTTACAATAATCTAACTATTTCTGAAGTTGAACCTGTAATTAAAATTAATTTAAGAAGCAAAAAAAGAGAATTCTCTGCAAAAATTGGAAAAATATTATCTATAATACCACCAGTGGAATCTAACATGTCATCAATAAACGATAACTATAGTTTACTTTGGCTTAGCCCTGATGAATGGTTACTTTATTCTAATAATAAAATTAGTAATTATGAAGAACAAATCAATTTAGAAGACAAATTATTTAATCAAATTTCAAAATTAAATCAAGGTGCTGTAACCAATGTTACTGACCATTTGGTTATGATCAATTTAAATGGAAATAAGATTTATGATTTACTGTCAAAAGGATGTCCTTTTAATTTTAATGATTTTATGAGTAAAAAAGGAAGTGTTGCACAAACAATAGTAAATCATACTGATGTAATATTGCATAATATTAATGAAGGAAATTTAAACTTATTTGTTAGAAGATCTTTTTCAAAACATTTATGGTCATGGATTAATGATAGCGCGAGATTTATATAATCGATTTGTAAGGTAAAATTTCACAATTAATAGTAAAGCAATCGATATAGTCCATTGAAATACTACCCATAGCCAGAAAAATGAGTTGTAATCTGCGCTTAAATATCTTGCAATATAAAAGACAATAATGGGTACCGCTACATTTCTTACTATATTATTTAACATTGCATTTTCAGATTTTTTCAGAGCCATAAAAAAACCATTAGATAAAAAGAAAAATGGATAAGCTGGTAATACAAAGGCAGAAATTTTTAGATATCTACTACTATAATCAATAACTTGTGTATCGTTTGAGAATAATAAAGGAACAAGATCAGCAGTTATATAAATAATAAAACCAGATATTAACATTATGTAAAATGAATATCTCAAGGCAACATGATAAGTTTCAATTATTCTATCAAAATTCTTAGCTCCATAATTTTGAGATATAATTGATATTAATGCAGTATTAATTCCTAATATTGGAAGTAGTACTACTTGCTCAATACGTGTAGCTGCACCATATCCTGCTGTCGCATATTCCCCAAAAGAACCAACGTATGTAAAAATTATTGCCGCAGCAATTGAATAACCGCAAATAGCTATCGAAATAGGCATAGATTGGAAAAAAATATTTTTAAGATAAAAAAATTTTGGACGAAAATATTTGAATGTAATTTGCTTTATCATAGGATTTTTAAGTACCTTATATAAAATAATAAGTAATGAAATTAATTGACATATAATTGTAGCGTAACCTATGCCCGCAACTCCTAATGCCGGGATAAATAAAAAACCAAAAATCAACAATGGATTTAAAATAATATTTAGTAAAAAAGATAAAACTAATACATTTCTATAAGTCTTAGTATCTCCTTGAGCATGTAGAAGTGAATTTAACGCTACAACTAAAATAAAGATTAATGATCCCGCATATATGATATTTGTATACTGAAGACCATAATTGACAACTTCTTGACTGGACTTCATTAATACAAATATTTTTTCAGCTAAAGATAAACCTAATATAGATATTATGATTGATATTACAAAACTATATATTATTAAATTTGCAAAGTAGTAAAGTATATTCTTTTTATTATTCTCACCAATGCTGTTTCCTATTAGAGCTGTCCCCGCAACCGTAACTCCTATCGACGTAGCAATAATTACAAAATATATTGGAAATGATTTACTTAAAGCTGAAAGAGCTTCAGGTGATATTTTTCCAGCAAAATAAGTATCAACAATATTATAAAGTGTTTGAAACAAAGTTCCAATACTTGCTGGTATTGCTAAACTTCTCAATAATTTAGGTATATTATCTTTTAATAAATTCATTCTTAATAATTAATATTCTTTTTTGAAGATATGTCTCTTACCTAATCTTTTTGCAACATTAATCTGTTTTTGTCTCATTCTGAATCTTTCTTTTTGTGAAGAACTTAGATTAGCGTGACATTTTGGACATGATACACCCTCCTCGTAATATTTTGATTTAGTTTCCTTTTTTGAAATCGGAGTTCTGCATCCACTACAAACTAAATATGTACCTTTAGATAATCCATGTTTTAAACTAACTCTATTATCGAAAACAAAACACTCACCTTTCCATAAACTATCTTTTTTATCAATTTTTTTAAGATAATTTAAGATACCACCATTTAATTGATATATATTTTCAAAACCTTTTCTTTTCAAATATGCTGAAGTTTTTTCACATCGTATTCCACCAGTACAAAACATTGCTACAGGTCTATTTTTTTCAAGTTTATTTAAATATTTTGGAAAATCTCTAAAATTATTAATATTTGGATTTACTGACTTCTTAAATGTTCCAACATTATACTCAAATGGTTTCCTGGTATCAATTACATGTGTATCTTTATTTTTTATGAGATTGTTCCATTCCTTTGGGTTTAAATGCATTTCTGTAGATCTTTCTTTTGAATTTAAAATTAAATTCATTGGAACTGTTTCTTTCTTAATTTTTACCTTAGGTTTATGAAATGGCTGAAGTTTTGATTTAGAATCATTACTATTATCAAAGTATTTAAATGAAAATAAGGATTTTAGTTTTATAATTGTTTTTTCAATATTTTTTTTGCTGCCTGATATGGTTCCATTTAATCCTTCCTTGGCTATTATTATAGTGCCCCTTAAATCATTTACTAAAAGAAATTTTTGTAAAATATCTTTATTCTTTTTTAAAGATTTAATTTTAACAAATTTATAAAAGCCAAAAACTTTAAACGTCATAAAACTCTGCATACAGTCATACCATCACCTAATGGGATGATGACTTGTTCTACTCTTTTATCCTCACATACAAATTTATTAAACTCTCTAATATTAATTGTGTATTTATCACTATATTTTACATCTGCCACCTCACCATGCCACAAAACATTATCAATAATGATTAATCCACCTTGATTAATTAACCCCAAAGATTTTTCATAATATTTTTTATAGTTCATTTTATCAGCATCAATAAAAACCATATCAAACTTTTGATTTTTCATATCATTCAAGGACTCAGATGCAGGTTTTATTATTGTTGTTATTTTATGATTCTGATTAGCTTTTTTGAAAAAATTTTGCGCTATTTTGCTTGTCTCTTCATTTTTATCAAGTACAACCAGTTTTCCATCTTCTGGTAAGGCAAGTGAAATAGAAAGTGCGCTAAGCCCAGTAAATGTTCCAATTTCAAGTACATTTTTAATATTTGAAATTTTAATTATCAAATGTAGAAAATGGCATTGGGTAGGATCAATTTGCATCCTTTTAATATCACCAAGTGTTTTATTGTAATCAATTATTTCTTGTTGGACTGGATTTAACTTTAAACCAAATTTATTGATATAATTTTGTAATTTATCTGTTATATCAAGGTTTGCACCCATGTAATTAAAGTTTTTTCTTCAATAACTCGTTTATTAATTGAGGATTAGCTTTACCACCAGAAGCTTTCATTGCTTGCCCAACAAAGAAACCAAATAATTTTTCTTTACCTTGTTTGTATTCAATCGCCTTTTCTCTATTATCATTAATTATTTTATCTATTAATGCCCCTAGAGCTTTTGGGTCACTTTGTTGCTTTAATCCTTTTTCTTCAACAATTTGTTGTGGATCTTTATCTCCATCTAGCATTAATTCAAATATAGTTTTTGCAATTTTTCCTGAAATTGTTCCATTCTTAATTAAATTCACTAATATTGCTAAATTCTTTGCACTAATTGGACTTTGAGAAATTTCTAGATTTTTATTATTCAAGACAGCAAATAATTCACCCGTAATCCAGTTAACTGCCAGTTTTATATCTTTATTTTTTCCCATTTTAGACACAACATTTTCAAAATATCTTGCTGTATCTATATCAGAGACTAAAATAGTAGCTTCATAAGGTGATAGTTTAAACTCTTCAATAAATCTTTTCTTTTTGTCATCTGGTAGTTCAGGAATATCATTTTTAATTTTACTAATGAATTGATCAGAAATTTCTAATGGCAATAAATCAGGATCTGGAAAATATCTATAATCGTGAGCATCTTCTTTTGATCGCATAGATCTTGTTTCATTTTTTTTGGTATCAAATAATCTTGTTTCTTGATCAATCGATTTACCTTCTTCTATTAAATCAACTTGTCTATTAGCTTCGTAATCAATAGCCATTTGCATAAATTTAATTGAATTTACATTTTTTATTTCACATCTTGTGCCTAAATTTTTTGAATCTTTTAATCTAACTGATACATTGACATCAGCTCTTAATGATCCTTCTTGCATATTACCGTCACATGTACCTAAATATCTCATAATTGATCTTAATTTTTTTATATATGCACTTACTTCATCAGGGGATCTAAGATCTGGTTTGCTCACGATTTCCATTAATGCTACTCCAGATCTATTTAAATCAACGAATGTATTTTTTGGGTCAATATCATGGATGCTTTTTCCTGCATCTTGTTCTAAATGCAGTCTTTCAATGCCAACTTCTTTTTGACCATCAGGCATATCTAAGATTACCTTACCTTCGCCTACAATTGGGTCCTTAAATTGAGAAATTTGATACCCTTGAGGTAAATCAGCATAAAAATAGTTTTTTCTATCAAAAACTGATCGATTATTAATTTTAGCATTTAGACCTATCCCTGTTTTAATTGCTTGTTTTACACAAAATTCATTTATTACAGGTAACATTCCAGGAAATGCAGCATCAACTAAACTTACTTGAGTATTAGGTTCGGCACCAAATTTAGTTGCAGATGTTGAAAATAACTTTGACTCTGAAGTTACTTGTGCATGAACTTCTAACCCAATTATAACTTCATACTGATTATCTTTTCTGCTAATTAGATAGTCGGATTTACTTTTGCTCACTTGATCCACCAATCATTGATCTTATTTTTAAAGTTAATCTTTTCCTCCATAGCATAGGCAATATTTAATATATTCTGTTCATCAAAAGCTTTGCCAATTATTTGTAAACCTAGTGGATATCCTTTTGCATCATGACCTGCTGGAATAGAAATTCCTGGTAAACCAGCTAAATTAACTGGGACAGTAAAGATATCATTTAAATACATTGAAACTGGATCATCTTTCTTCTCACCACTTTTAAATGCTGAGCTAGGTGTTGAAGGAGTTAGTATTGCATCAACTTTCTTGTATGCTTCATCAAAATCATTTTTTATAAGTTTTCTAACTTTTTGAGCCTTAAGATAATAAGCATCATAATAGCCTGATGATAAAACATAAGTTCCAATCATAATTCTTCTTTGAACTTCGGCACCAAAACCTTCTGATCTTGTTTTTTCATACATATCAATAAGGTTTTCTCCTTTGGCTCTAAATCCATATTTTACACCATCATATCTGGCTAAATTAGAAGAGGCTTCTGCTGGTGCAACTATATAATAAGTTGGTAAGGCATAACTTGTATGAGGTAGTGAAATATCAATTATTTCTGCTCCACAATCTTTCATGTATTCAATCCCTTTTTGCCATAACTGCTCTATTTCATCTGGCATACCATCAACTCTATACTCTTTAGGTATTCCAATTTTTTTACCCTTAATTTTATTTGTTAATTCACTACTATAATTATTTCTTTTAAAATCAATTGAAGTAGAGTCTTTTGGATCATAGGTGCTAATCACTTCTTGAAGTAATGCACAATCTTTAACATTCTGTGCCATTGGACCTGCTTGATCTAAAGATGATGCAAAAGCAACTATTCCATATCTTGAACAACTACCATATGTAGGTTTTAGACCAACTGTGCCGGTAAATGAAGCTGGTTGTCTAATAGATCCACCAGTATCGGTGCCAATAGTTATTGGTGTTAATTGACCAGCTAACGCAGATGCTGATCCACCTGAAGATCCACCTGGAACTAAGTTTTTATCAATTGGGTTATGAACATTACCAAAAAAACTAGTTTCATTAGAAGATCCCATAGCAAACTCATCACAATTTAATTTACCTATAAGTATAGCTCCTTCATCCCAAATATTTTGTGTAACAGTAGACTCATATGTTGGAACAAAATTATCTAAAATTTTACTTCCTGCAGTTGTAAGAACGTCTTTTGTACAAAATAAATCTTTTACTGCCATTGGTATACCGGGTAACTTTAAATCTAAATTTGGTTTTTGATCAAATTTTTTAGCTTTTTCCAATGCTGATGAATAATCTTCTGTAATGTAAGCATTTAACTCTTTTGATTTTTCAGATCTATTAATAAATGCATTTGTAACTTCCTCTGAGGATAATTTTTTATCCTTAATATTTTTGACCAATTCAGAAAGTGATTGATTTGTAATATTGGACATTATTCTATTACCTTTGGAACAACAAAATAATCTTCATTATCTTGAGGTGAGTTTTTAATTATTTGTTCTCTAATATCTTTACTTTTAACCTTGTCAGTTCTTAATTTAAGTGTGGTTTCAGCCACTGAAGTTAGAGGTTCTACATTATTGGTCTTAAGTTCATTAAGTTTTTCTATAAAATCAAAAATTGAGTTTAAATCTTTAGCTAATTTATGAGCTTTTTCTTCATCTACTGAAATTCTTGATAATTTTGATATGTGTTTTATAGTTTTAAGATCAATAGTCATATGATAATTAAGTAATTGCAAACTATCACTTTAGTTTAAAATATACAATATGATCACAATTGAAAATCTTAAGAAAAAATTGAGTAGAAAAGTAAGATTACTAGGTTTAGACATGGGTTCTAAAAGAATTGGTGTATCAATTTGTGATGAATATCAATCAATAGCTACGCCCTTTAAAACAATAAATAAAATAAATTTAAATCAATTAATTGATGAAATAAAAATAATAGTCAAAGAAAATGATATTAAGGGAATAATAATAGGAAATCCAATAAATATGGATGGTTCAGAAGGCCCATCATCACAATCAATAAAAGATACATGTAGAATTATTTCAGAAAATTTAGATTTGCCAATCAGCCTCTGGGATGAAAGATTATCAACTGTTGGGGCGTTTAATCTTTCTAGTCAATTAGATGTAAATATCTCAAAAAGAGTTAAAAACATTGATCAAAATGCAGCAACTTTCATTCTACAAGGTGCAATTGATTATTTAAATAATTAATACTTGATATAATTATACTTTATAGTTATAGAGTTAATTTTAATGGCAATCAAATCAAACAAAGCTGTTAAAATTTCTCAAAAACACTTGCTTGGAATTCAAGATTTATCTATTGCAGATGTTAACTTTATTCTTAATGAGGCAAAACAATTTATAGAACTTAACAAAAGTAAAAAGAAAAGATTAGACATACTAAGAGGCAAAACACAAATTAATTTATTTTTCGAACCCTCTACAAGAACGCAGAGTTCATTTGAACTTGCGGGAAAAAGACTTGGCGCGGATGTTATGTCAATGAATATAGTAAATTCAGCAATTAAAAAAGGAGAAACATTAATTGATACAGCGATGACGCTTAATGCGATGCACCCAGATTTGATTGTAATAAGACATCAGGACTCTGGCGCTTGTAATTTGCTATCACAGAAAGTTAATTGTTCTGTTATCAATGCTGGTGACGGAAGAAGAGAACATCCTACTCAAGCATTGTTAGATGCTCTAACAATTATAGATAGGAAAAAAAAAATACAAGGTCTTAAAATTGCTATATGTGGTGACATTCTTCATTCAAGAGTTGCTAGATCAAATATATATTTATTAAATATGTTGGGAGCAGAAGTAAATATAATTGCACCATCAAATCTAACTCCGAATGGAATAGAGAGTTTTGGTGTTAATAAATTTACAGATATGAAAAAAGGTTTAAAAGATTGTGATATTGTAATGATGTTAAGATTACAAAATGAAAGAATGACAAGTTCATATCTTTCTTCAAATAGAGAATATTACGAATATTATGGATTAACCCAAGATAAACTAAACTTTGCTAAAGAAGATGCTTTGATAATGCACCCAGGACCAATGAACCGTGGTGTAGAAATTGATACTAATTTAGCTGATGATATAAATAAAAGCGTAATACAAGAACAAGTAGAATTAGGCGTAGCCGTTAGAATGGCATGTCTAAAAATTTTTTGCGAATGAAAAAACAATATTTTTTAAATGCTGACATTGTAGATCCTAAAAACAATATTAATGAAAATGGTGGATTAATAATTGATGAAAAAGGTAAAATTGAAGCAATTGGAAAAAAAGTTAATAAAAATAATATCCCCTCACGAGAAAAAATAACAGATCTCAAGGGTAAACATATATTTCCTGGCATAGTTGATATGAGAGTTTTTGTTGGAGAGCCCGGTTATGAATATAAGGAAAATTTTAGAACATTAAGTAATGCAGCGTTATCTGGTGGTGTTACATCAGTTGTAACTATGCCAAACACTGATCCTATAATTGATAATGTATCAATTGTTGATTTTCTAAAGAGAAGAGGCAGAGATAAGTCAAAAATTAACATTTTTCCTTCTGCTTCACTAACAAAAAATCTTGAAGGAAAAATTATGACAGAGTTTGGATTGTTACAAAGAAAAGGAATTATTGCTTTCACAGATGGTCTGAAAACGATACAAAATTCACTACTCATGTCTAGAATTATGAGATCTGCTGGAGATTTAGATGCATTAATTATGCAACATGCTGAGGATTACAACCTTTCAAAGAATGGTATAGTGAATAATAGTATTGTTGCTACAAAACTTGGTCTACCAGGAATACCAGATATATCAGAAAAAATTATAATTGAAAGAGATCTCACATTGCTAAATGAGTATTCATGTAGATATCACATTTCACAAATATCTTCTAGAAAATCAATTGAAGTAATTGAACGGAATAGACAAGAACTTAATTTTACTGCTGGTGTTTCAATTAACAATCTTTCGCTTAACGAAAATGATATTGGTGATTTTAGAACATTTTTAAAGCTATCACCTCCTTTAAGATCAGAACAAGATAGAGTTGAAATAGTAAATGCACTTAAAAAAGGATACATTGATGTGATAGTTTCTGATCACAAACCAGAAGATCAAGAACAAAAAAGACTTACATTTAATCAGGCCGCCACAGGAGCTTCGGGTATTGAAACATTACTAGCAACTTCGCTTGAGCTTTATCATAATCAGAGCCTTAAACTAGATACAATAATTGCTGCTTTAACTTCAAATCCAGCCAAAATATTAAAGATTAATAAAGGCAATCTAAGTATTGGTGAGGATGCAGATTTTAGTATTGTTGATATCAACAAACCTTGGGTAGTTAAAAAAGAAAAAATTATATCAAAGTCTAAAAATACATCATTAGACGAAAAAAAACTTCAAGGAAAAGTTTTAAATACCTTTATTAAAGGTGAGGAACTTTTTAAATTATGACTAATGAATATTTAATAATTTTTATTGGTTACTTAATTGGTTCAATACCGTTTGGATTTATTTTGACAAAAATCTTTTTGAGCAAAGATATTAGGGATATAGGATCTGGTAATATCGGGGCAACAAATGCCCTTAGAACAGGAAATAAACTAATAGGTTATAGCACTTTAATTTTGGATATATCTAAAGCTATAATTCCAGTCCTTTATGTTAAATTAAATAATTATGATTTAATTTTTATATTGTCTTTAAGTATTTTTATTGGTCATGTATTTCCAATTTGGTTAAAATTTAAAGGAGGAAAAGGTGTAGCTACATATGTTGGAATACTTGTTATAATTAACCCAATAGCATCTTTGATATTTATAATTACGTGGTTTACAACGTATTTAATATTTAAATTCTCCTCCCTCTCTTCAATAATTGGGAGCTTAATCGTACCAATATACATATATATTTTCGACGGTATTAATAATGTTTATTTTTTTTTAATTATGTTTGTGCTTATTTTTTACACACATAGGGAAAATATAAAACGTCTAATAAATAAAGAAGAAAATAAAACAAAAATTTATTAATTTGACTAAATTTCTGTTTTATGTGATTTAATGATCAAATGAATTTAGTAATAGTAGAAAGTCCAGCCAAAGCTAAAACAATCAATAAATATTTAGGTGATAACTACACTGTTTTAGCTAGTTACGGTCATATAAGAGATTTGCCATCTAAAAATGGTTCTGTTGATCCAAATCAAAATTTTAAGATGGAATGGGAAATAGACACTTTTTCAAAAAAATATTTAAAGGAAATATCTGATGCTGCAAAAAATTCATCAAAAATCATACTTGCTACTGATCCAGATCGCGAAGGTGAAGCTATTGCTTGGCATGTAAAAGAATATTTAAATGAAAAAAAATTACTTAAAGATAAAGAAATTGAGAGAGTTGTATTTAATGAAATTACAAAAAAGGCTGTTACTCATGGAATAGAAAACCCAAGACAAATAGAACAAATGCTGGTTGATGCTTATATGGCAAGGAGAGCCCTTGATTATCTTGTTGGATTCAATATTTCACCTATATTATGGACTAAATTACCTGGATCTAAATCTGCTGGTAGGGTTCAGTCAGTTGCACTAAAGTTAATAACAGAGAGAGAACATGAAATTGAGTCTTTTAATCCAGAAGAATTTTGGTCATTAAATATAAAATTTAGAGATGGTAATAATAAATATGTTACTGCTAGTATTAATTTGCTAGATAACAAAAAAATAGAAAAATTTTCCTTTAAAAATAAAGATGAAATTAATAAAGCTATATCAATTTTAAATAAAAAAAAATTTAGTGTCACGGACATTTCGGGAAAAGTAGTTAATCGTAATCCATCTGGTCCATTCACAACATCTACACTACAACAGACGGCTTCTAGTAGATTAGGTTTTGGGGCGTCAAGAACTATGCAGATTGCACAGAAGCTTTATCAAGGTGTTGAAATTGAAGGTGAAACTATAGGATTAATTACTTACATGAGAACAGATGGAACAAATATATCAAATGATGCATTAATTACTTTTAGGGATTATATTCAAAATGAAATTGGTAATAAATACCTGCCTGAAAAGTCTTTAAGTTACTCTGGTAAAAAAGCAAAAAATGCTCAAGAGGCTCATGAAGCAATAAGACCAACTGATATTATTAGAACACCCGAAAGTATAAAAAAATACTTAAGTACCGATCAAAATAAATTATACAATTTAATTTGGTCTAGAGCATTATCATCTCAGATGGCTTCAGCTAAATTTGATAGAAATACAATTACAATCACATCAGACGATAATGGTACTATTTGTAAAGCTAGTGGTTCTGTTTTAAAATTTGATGGATTTTTAAAAATTTACAATAATGTCAGCAAAGATGATAATGAAGATATTTTACCAGATGTATCTAAAGGACAAATTAATATTGAAGCTTTAATCGATGAGCAACATTACACTCAACCACCACCAAGATATTCTGAGGCTAGTTTAGTAAAGAAACTAGAAGAGTTAGGTATTGGTAGACCTTCTACTTACGCAAGCATTATATCTACAATTGCTAACAGAGGTTATGCAGAAATTTTAAATAAAAGATTTTTTCCAACCGATAGAGGTAAGTTAATCTCTGCCTTTTTAGAAAAATTATTCACAAAATATGTAGATTACAATTTCACAGCAAGCTTAGAAGATCAATTAGATGAGATCACTTCAGGTAAGGAAAGCTGGATAAAAGTTTTAGAGATGTTTTGGAAAGATTTTAACAACAACGTTTCAAAGGTTAAAGAAAAGAGAACAAGAGAAGTTTTAGACATGTTAAATGAGAGCCTGGGTGCTTTAATATTTGATAAAGATAATGACGGAAAAATCATCAGAAAATGTAAAGTATGTGAAACTGGTTCTTTAAGCCTTAAAAATAGCTTTAGAGGAGGAGCATTTATTGGTTGTTCAAACTATCCTGATTGTAAATTTACTAGACCATTATCTAAGGCAAAAGCTGCTGCTCAATCACAATTAGCTGAACCAAAATTCATTGGTAAACATATTAATGGAAATGATATTTTTCTAAAAAATGGAAGATTTGGTCCATACCTTCAATATGAAAAATTATTAGAGGAAATTAAAACAGAACAAACTACTAAGAAAAAAAAGAAAACTAAAAAAACGAAATCAGATGTTAACGAACTTTTAAAAAATGTTTCAATACCGAAAGGATTAGAATTAAAAAATATTGATTTAGAAAAAGCACAATTTTTATGTTCTCTACCAAAATCTTTAGGAATAAATCCTGATAATGAAAAAGATATAACTTTGAATGTTGGAAGATTTGGCCCTTACTTAAAATGTGAAAATAAATCAGCTAGAATAGAAAATGTTGAGGAAATATTTTCTATTGGTCTAAATAGAGCAATAACAATGATAGCTGAGGCCAAACCCGGTAGAATATCTTCTTCTATTATTAAAGATCTAGGGGAACATCCAGAAGATAAAAAACCAGTTAGAATAATGAAAGGCCAGTATGGACCTTATATTAAATATAAATCTCTAAATGCTACCATACCCGAAGAAAAAGATCCGGTTGAACTTACAATGGAAGAAGCTCTAATATTAATTGAGAAAAGAAAAGAATACGATAAAACTAAAAAATCTAAAAAAAGGAAAAAAAAATGAGTTATGATGAAAAAATTAAAGAATTAAATATTGTTTTGCCAAAAGCAGCTGATCCAGTTGGATCATATCTTGCTACAAAAATTTCAGGAAAAATGCTTTTTGTATCTGGCCAAATTTCAATTGATGAAGATGGTAAACTTATAAAAGGTAAAGTAGGCAAAGAATTGAATATTGAACAAGGATATGAAGCTGCTAAAAGATGTGCATTGAGTATTGTTTCGCAAGTTAAAAAAGCTTGCAATGATGATTTAACCAAAATTAAATCTTGTGTTAAATTAACTGGATTTGTTAATTCAACAGAAAATTTTACAGATCAACCGAAAGTTATTAATGGCGCATCTGATTTAATTGCATCAATTTTTGGAGAAAATGGCATGCACACAAGAGCTGCAGTGAGTGTAAATAGTTTACCCCTTGGTGTATCTGTTGAAGTTGATGCAATTTTTGAGTTAAATTAATTTATCTACCAATACCAAAGTATTTTATATTAAGCCTTTTCATTTTAGTTGGCGAGTAAATATTTCTCATATCATAAATTATAAAACTATTTTTTTTAACAATTTTTTTAAAATTAATTAATTTAAAATCATTCCACTCAGTATGAATAATAATAAGATCACTATTTGAACAAGCCGAATTAATAGTACTATGATATTTTACATTCTGTAATCTTTTAAATTCGTTTTTTTCACCACTTGGATCATAGTATTTAATCGTACATTTTTTTTTATTTAAATATTTAATCATCGGTATACTCGATGCTTCTCTCATATCATCAGTATTTGGCTTAAAAGTTACTCCCAGAAAAGTTATTACTTTATTTTTAATTTTTCCTTTAAGTATTTTGTCAATTTTTTTTATTAGTAATTTTTTCCTATTTTCATTTGATTTAATAACAGTATCAACAATTGATAGATTAGATTTAAATTTTTTAGCCGTATCACTCAATGCTCTTGTATCTTTCGGGAAACATGAACCTCCATATGCCGGTCCAGCTCTTAGAAATCTTTCACCAATTCTTTGATCTGAACCAATGCCAACTGATATATCTTTAATATCTACACCTGTTTTTTCACATAAATTTGCTAGTTCATTAATGTATGAAATTTTTGTAGCTAGAAATGCATTAGAAGCATATTTTATAAGTTCTGCACCCCTTCTTGAAGTATTAAAATATTTATTTTTTTTTTTAATAATTGGTAAATATAGAGATTGTAAAATTTTGTTAGCTTTTTTGCTGTTTGTGCCAACTACAACTCTATCTGGATATATAAAATCTCTTATGGCTTCACCCTCTCGTAAGAACTCTGGATTTGAGACTACATCGACAAGTTTATTTTTTTTTAATCGAGCTAAAATATTTTCTATCTTATCACCAGTAGTCACAGGCACAGTTGATTTTGTTACAATAATTTTGTATGTTTTAATAATTTTCTTTAATTCTTTAACAACATTAAATACAAATTTAAGATCAGCGGAATTTGAATTTTTTTTTGTTGGAGTGCCAACACATATAAATATAATCTCAGATTTTAATACAGCTTTTTTTAAATCATTTGTAAAAAATAATCTTTTTTGCTTATAATTTTTTTTTAAAATCTCTTCTAATCCAGGTTCGTAGATTGGTATGTTGCCATTATTAAGAGATTCTATTTTATTTATATCTTTATCGACACAATAAACAGTATTTCCTAAGTCTGAGAAACATACTCCACTAACAAGACCAACATATCCAGTTCCAATCATGCATAATTTCATAGTTTAGAAATCTCCATTGATGATTTAATATAACCATCCATAGAACCGCAATCCAGATATTTTCCAGAAAAATTATGTGCTATAAATTTACTACCATTATAAATTAATGACTGAATAGCATCTGTTATGTGGATTTCACCACCTTTGCCAGGTTTTTGATTTTGTAATTTACTAAAAATTTTTTTAGGAAGTATGTATCTACCTATTACAGCTTTATCTGAAGGTGCTTCAGAAATTGATGGTTTTTCAATTACATCATCAATTATATAATTTGAATTAGTTAATTTTTTATTTAACTTATATATACCCCACCTTGATACTGATTTCTTATCAACCTTCATGCTTGCCATTACAGATGATTTATATTTTTTGTGAATTTTTATCATAGATTTAGAGCAATTATTTTTAATTATTAAATCATCTGGGAGAAGCATTAAAAAAAAATTATCTTTTATATATTTTTTTGTTTTTAAAACGGCATCTCCTGTGCCAAGAGGTTTGTTTTGATAAACAAATTTTATCATTTTTTTATATTTCAATATTTTTTTATACTCTTTAATAATTCTTGGATCTTTCTTTTTTTTAATAATTTTTTTGTAAAATTTATCACTATAAAAATAATCCTTGATCATTTTTTTTTTATTTGAAATTATAAAAATAACCTGTTTGATACCTGCATCTATGCATTCATCAAGTATATATTCAATACCAGGCTTGCCATGCATAGGCAAAAGCTCTTTAGCAAAAACACTTGTTAGTGGCAACAAACGTGTTCCAAGTCCAGCCAAAGGTATTATTGCTTGTCTAATCATATAAATGTATTAATAAAATGGAGTATCATAAATGATAATTTTTAAAAGCATAAAAGTGTTAAATAATAATGTCAATTTCAATAATAATATTGGATTTGTTCCAACTATGGGGGCCCTTCACGAAGGGCATATTTCGTTGATAAAGGCATCAAAAAGAAAATGCCAAAAGACTATAGTTAGTATATTTATCAATAAGCCACAATTTAACAAAAAAAAAGATTTTAAAAATTATCCAAGAAATATTAACAAAGATTTAAAAATATTAAGAAAACTGAAAGTAGATTATCTATTGATGCCAAATGAAAAAGATATTTATAGCTCCAATAAACAGAAAAAAATTAAAATAAACAAAAAGGATCTTATAATGTGTGCTAAATTTAGATCTGGTCACTATGAGGGAGTTTTAGCTGTTATTAACCAGTTTTTGATTAAAATTAAGCCAAGTGTAATGTTTTTAGGTAAGAAAGATTTTCAACAAATTTATCTTATCAAAAAGTTTATTTCAGGTAAATTTAAAACCAAAATAGTTCAATGTAAGACCATAAGAAATAAAAATGGTTTACCTTATTCATCACGTAATGTTTTGTTAAACAAAAAAAACTTTCAAACTGCTGTAAACGTTAGTCAAATAATTAAAAAATTTTATAGTACACTTAAATTAAACTTTAAAAAAACTAAAGATATTTACCTGATTAAAAATAAAATAATTAATAAAAATGTTAAACTTGAATATCTTGAAATAAGAAATAAATTAAATTTATCCAAAAAAATTAATAAGAAAAATTTTAAAATATTTATTGCTTACTATATTAATGGTATAAGGCTAATTGACAATTATTAATTAACCATAGAAAAAATATGCTCCAATACCTAAGAAGGACAAAAAACCTATAACATCTGTAATTGTTGTAACAAAAACACTTGATGCAATAGCGGGATCCACATTAAATCTTTTTAAGGATACAGGCACTAAAATACCAAATAGACCTGCAACAATCATATTTAAAACCATCGAAATAGATATTATTAAAGATAAATAAATATCTTTAAACCATAATTGAACTATTAACGCACTAATAATAGCAAATATTATTCCATTTAGTACACCAATAGCAAATTCTTTTGTAACAGTTTTTACAAAATTATTTTCTGATAAATCATTTGTGGCGATGGCTCTTACAGTTACTGCTAAAGTTTGCATCCCTGCATTTCCACCCATAGAAGCGACTATTGGCATTAAAAAAGCTAAAGCTACCATCTGTTCAATAGTAGCTCCAAATATACTTATCACCCATGTTGCTAAAAATGCTGTCAATAAATTTAATAACAGCCAATTAAATCTTCTTTTAGTTTTTGTGAAAACACCATCTGTAATTTCTTCATCACCAACTCCAGCAAGTCTCAGGGTATCTTCTTCTGCTTCTTCTTTTAGTACTGTGAGCATATCATCACTAGTTATCATTCCAACTAATTTGTTAGATTTATCAACTACACAAGCAGAATTAAGATTATAGTTTTCAAAGATATGACCTACCTCCTCTTGGTCCATATCAACAGGTATGGATAATTGGGTTTCGAGCATTATAGATTGCATTTTAGATTCTCGTGAAGTTCTTAAAACTTTTGATGCTGGTACAGTACCAATTGGTTTAAATTCACTATCAACTATAAAAATTTCTAAAAATTCATCTGGTAAATCCTTATTTTCTCTAAGGTAATCAATAGTTTGCCCTACAGACCAATTATTTGGTATTGCAGTAAATTCTCTCTGCATCAACCGTGCAGCTGAGTCCTCAGGATAGCTTAAGCTTTCTTTTAAAGCAAATCTATCCTTAGGTGGTAATGAATTTAGAAGTGTCTCTTTATTTTGTTCATCTAAATTTTCAAGTATTTTAATCGCATCATCGGACTCTAAATTTTTAATTATATCGGTTATTGAATTAATTGGTAAATATTTAACTATTTCTGATTGGATTGACTCATTAAGCTCAATGAATACTTCAGGATCTATTTTAAAACTACTTAATTTAATTAAATTTTCTCTATCATTTTCTGTAAGATGTTCGATTATATCAGCAGCATCCGCGGGGTGCATCTCTTTAAAAGAATTGTTTATAAAAATAGCATCATTGTTAATTATTTTTTCCTTAACAACCTTTATGTATTCTTTATTAAATTCAAAGTTTACGTTTTTATCTTTAATTTTTTTTACTAAAGTCATAAAATTTCATATAAATTACTAATGAACTATTAATACATAATATAGATTTTACAAATCATTATATGAATATTGAGATAAAAAAGTCATTAAAACCAGTAAATTATAATAAAGCTATAAAATTTCTTGAAAAAAGACTGCTTGGAATCCATCAAAATAAATCAAATGAGCTACTGTGGATTCTAAACCATCCATCAATTTATACTGGTGGGACTAATTATAAAAAAAATGAAATATTAGATAACAGTATTAAAGTTATTGATAGCTCGCGTGGAGGAAAATTAACTTGGCACGGATCAGGTCAATTAGTATGTTATTTTGTTTTAGATTTAAAAAAAAGAAATAAAGATATCAGGCTTCTCATTAAAAAAATTGAACAAACTATAATTGAAACTATTAATTCTTATAAAATTGAATCTCATAGTGATAGACAAAATATTGGCATTTGGGTTTATCAAAATAATAAAAAGAAAAAAGTTGCTGCTATTGGAATTAAGTTAAAAAAATGGATTGCTTATCATGGTTTTTCTATAAATATAGATAATGTTCTAGAACCATATAGCAAGATATTGCCATGTGGAATTACTGAAGATAAAGTTACAACACTAAAGAATTGTAAAAACCAAAATTATAAAGATTTTAAAAATCGACTTATTAAAAATTTTATTAAAAATTTTCAAAATTAAGCCTTTTAGTTTTTATCATTTTCTCAAAATAGTCAGGCAATGGTGCAGTATATGTATACTTAACACCGTTAATCATAAATTTAATATTATAAGCATGCAACATTAAGTCTTTGTTTATTGATTTTTTATTTGAAAAAAATTTATACTTATCATCACCTATAATTGGATGATTAATATTATATAATTGTTTTCTTAGTTGATGTTTTCTTCCTGTAACAGGTTTCATTCTCAATAATGTGGTTGAACTATTTTTATCAATTACACTATATAAAGTCTCAGCATTTTCTTGGATTTTTTTGTTGTTTTCGTATCTGATAAGAGGATCGTTCCATAAACCTTTATTTTTTTGCACCTCCCCATGGCACAATGCAATGTATGTTTTATAAATTTTTCTCAATCTAAATAATGATGTTAATAACTGTGCAGATTTCCTATGTTTAGCAATAATAAGTATTCCAGATGTGTCTTTATCAAGTCTATGCACTGTTAATGGTTTTGAGTCTTTGAAAATTTCACTTTTGGTAAAAATATCTATTAAATTTTTTCTTGATTTTGTTCCTCCTTGAACAGAAACGCCTGATCTTTTATTTATTACTATAAAGTCTTCATTATCTTCTATTATTAAATTTTCATTTGATTTTAAAAAGCTTTTTGATGGTGTGTATTTAACCCTAGTTTTAGTTATATTCTCTTTAAAAGAAAAATCATAAAAATCTATTACATCATTTTTTTTAACTTTATATGAACTTTTATTTTTTTTATTATTAATCTTTATTTTGCCGTTTCGAAGATTTCTCTCAATAAGAGACTGGGGAAATTTTCCAATTATTGCTTTAATCCATTTATCTAGACGTATATCTGAGTGCATTGCATCTACTAGATAACTTTTTTTCATTTATACTGGCTTGAAAATTTTATGATTTTATAGGAGCTTTTTCTTCTACTTTTTTCTCTTTTTTCTTTCTATCAACTTTTTTAGCTTCTACATCTCTATCAACAAATTCAATTACTGCCATTGGTGCTTTATCACCATATCTAAAACCTGCTTTTATTATTCTGGTATAGCCACCTTTTCTTGAAATATATCTTTTAGATAAAGTTTTTTTAACTTTATTAGCTGATTTTACATCTTGTAATTTTGAAACAAGAAGTCTCATATTTTGTAAAGAGTCTTTTTTACCTAGAGTAATTATTTTGTCAGCTTGTGGTTTTAGAAATTTAGCTTTAGGTAAAGTGGTAGTAATTTGTTCATATTTTATAAGTGAGTTTAGCATATTCTTTAATAGTGCTTTTCTATGCTCAGATGTTCTATTTAATTTTTTATGAGCTACTCCATGTCTCATAATTAAATAGCCTCTTCAAGTTTTTTTGATAACTCAGCGATATTATCGGGTGGCCAATTAGGAATTTCCATGCCTAAATATAATGACATAGCAGTTAATACTTCCTTTATTTCATTTAAGGATTTCCTCCCAAAATTTGGCGTTCTGAGCATTTCTCCTTCTGATTTTTGAACGAGATCTCCAATATAAATTATATTATCATTTTTAAGACAGTTCATAGATCTTACAGATAGTTCCAGTTCATCAACTTTTCTTAAAAGGTTTTTATTAAACTCTGGTTCTTGGGGTTGATCTTTGACAATAACTTCTTGTGGTTCGTCAAAATTAACAAACATACCTAATTGATCTTGAAAAATTCTTGCAGCATAAGCTATTGCATCCTCGGCTGAAATAGATCCATTAGTTTCAATTTCCATTGTTAACTTATCATAATCAAGTGCTTTACCCTCTCTTGCTGTACTTATGGAATACGACACTTTTTTTACTGGACTAAATAAAGAGTCTATTGCTATCAATCCTAATGGCTGTTCATCTGGTTTATTGTTATCTGCTGAAACATAACCTTTACCTGAACTCACATTCATTTCCATATGAAAATTAGTGTTTTCATCTAAATTGCATATTACCAAGTCTGGATTTAGAATTTCAACATCTGTAACTGGTGTTATATCTGAGGCTTTAATTTCACCTGGTCCTTTTACATCAAGCACTAATTTTTTATTAACTTCTGAAGTGCTTTTTAAAGCTAATGATTTTACATTTAGAACAATATCAGTCACATCTTCTCTAATACCTTTAATTGAAGTAAACTCATGTAACACTCCATCAATTTGTATTGAGGTTACCGCTGTACCCCTGATGGATGATAGCAAAATTCTTCTTAATGAATTACCTAATGTTAACCCATACCCTTTCTCTAATGGTTCAGCTATTATCTTTGCATAAGATTTATCATCATTAAGTTTGATATCTATTTTAGATGGCTTGATTAACGTCTTCCAATTTTTGTTATTTACTTCAGCAGTTTCCATGTTTACACTCTCCTTTTTTTTGGTGGTCTAGATCCATTATGTGGCATTGGCGTTGTATCTTTAATAGAAATAATTTTAAAACCTCTTGCTTGCAATGCTCTTAGGGCTGTTTCTCTTCCAGATCCAGGTCCTTTAACCTCAACAGATAATACTTTCATTCCAAATTCAATGGCCTTTGATGCTGCTGCATCTGCAGCG